>JAUXFS010000512.1 GCA_030622775.1 Rhodospirillales bacterium
ACGTCGCCCTCGGCGCCGTTGAAATCGACGATGATATCGGTGTCGGTCGAGCCCTGGATCTCGCCCTGACGGAACAGGAACGTATCGGCGCCCGGGCCGCCGGTCAGGGTGTCGTTGCCGCCGCCGCCGGCGACCACGTCGTCGCCGTCGCCGCCATCGACCACATCGGTACCTTTCTCGCCGTCGAGGCGATCGTCGCCGGCATCGCCGGTGATGGTGTCGGCGCCGTCGCCGCCGAGAACCGCGTCGTTGTCCTCGTTGCCGGCGAGCAGGTCGTTGCCGGAAGCGCCCTTGATGAAATCGTTGCCCTCGCGGCCGGCGATCACGTCGGCCTTGCCGCCGCCGTCCAGGTCGTCGTCGCCGTCGCCGCCGTCCAGGGTGTCCATGCTGCCGCCGCCGGAGAGGGTGTCGTTGCCGGCCTCGCCGAACATCTGGTCGCGGCCGGAGTTGCCTTTCATCGAATCGTCGCCGTCACCGCCGAACATGGTGTCGCGGTGCTTCTGGCCACTCATTACGTCGTCGCCGGCGCCGCCGAGCATAAAGTCGTTGCCGAGCCCGCCCTGCATCGAGTCGTCGCCGGCGTCGCCCCACATCTGGTCGTTGCCGTCCTCGCCCCAGATCCGGTCGTTGCCGTCCCCGGCCTCGAGCCAATCGCCGTCGGCGCCACCGTAGATCTTGTCGCCGCCGCCCTCGCCGAAGATGTTGTCCGCTCCCGCCTCGCCGTAAAACACCTCGCCCTCGGGAGTCCCGAACATCTCGTCCGGATTGGGCGTGCCCAAATACGGGGGTTCGTGAAAGTCGGCCATGATCTCCTCCGTTGACGTGCGCCTTGCCGGCACATTGGTTATCCGCAAGTCCCGGCCACCAGTCGCCCCAGCCTAGTCACCGCATTGTTTATTGTAGCACACATCAAACAAAGGTCGGCATCAACAATCCAGGAGTACCCTTTTGGGGTAAACAGCCAAGTAGTTTTTGATACGCCGCCAAGTGTTCGGTGAACAAGGCGCGAATTACACCAGGGTGTAGACGCCCCAGGAGATCAGCAACAACGCGGAGACCCGGCGGACGATGTCGCCGCCGGGGGCGATCTTCTCGATCAGCACGAACCCGGCGATCGCCGCGACCCAGAGCAGGTTCATCACCCCGCCGACAAACAGCAGCGCCATCAGCACCCAGCAGCAGCCGACACAGTAGGCGCCGTGCTCCAGACCCATACGGACGGCGCCGGCCACACCGGGACGCCAGCGTTTCGACAGAAACTCGATCGGCGAGCGGCAATGCTCGAGGCACCGGTGCTTGAGCGGACTGAGCTGATAGAGGCCGGCGGCGACGAGGACGACCCCGCCGAACGTGGCCCCGGCCGCGGCCATGGTCGGCGTCAGCAGAGCGAGCCGTTCGAGGCCCCACTGGAGGACGACGGCGGCGACGCTGAAGCCGGTCCAGGCGGCGAGATAGCCGGAAACGAAGGCGCCGACGGGCGCGATGTCGTGACCCCTGGCGTTCTGCTTCCGACGCACGGCGGCGAACAGCAGGATCGTCGGGGTGGCGCTCGGCAACATCATCCCGACCATCATGATCGCCCACATCAGCAGCATCAGCACCCAGTCGAGCGGCGACCAGGCGGCGAGCCGCGGCGCCGCCATGCCGGCCATGCCTTCGATGCCGCCAGGGACGCCCGTCATCCCTTTCATGTCCGCCGCGCCCGCCAGCAGATAGCCCCAGGCAAGCACCGTCACCCCGACAAGCCCGGTCAGGATGAAGACGCGCTCGCGGCGGGGCAGCGCCGGACCGGATGGACGGGCGGCCATGATCAGCGAAAGGCCGGCCGGTGCGATTCGCTTTCGACGATCCCGTACGGGCCGTAGGCGGCGTTCCAGAGCTGGCCGTAGCGGCCCGCGTTCTCGTAGACGATGTCGCCGTGGCCGGTGAAGGTGCTGCTAACCATCACGCAGTGCTTAAACTCGAAGCCTTCGGGCAGGTGGATGACGGCGCGGTGCGGCTTGCCGGTAACCGGGTTGCGGATCGGCTCCAGCGAGACGTCGAGGACGCCCGGCACGTGCACCTTGCCGGTGAGGTTCTCGGGGTCCCATTCGAACTCGATCGGCGCGATCACGGTCTCGAACTCGGTCTCGATCGTCGAGCCGTAGATGTTGAACACCGTCGTCGGCTCCTGTTCCTCGCCGGAGAGGATCTTGAGCAGGGCTTCGCACTGCGCCTCGCTCGCCCGTTCGTCGATGATCGCCTGGGCCTCGCCGTGCCCTTCGTGCACCGGTCCCGGCCAGCGGAACTTGGCGGCGTAGCGTACCCCGTCGAGGCGGACGTCGCCGAAGTAGCCCTCCTCGATCTCCATCGCCTCCAGCCCCTCGCAAGCGCCGTAGGTCGGCGGCGCGTTGAACTCGCAAGGGCAGCCGTAGTTGCAGTTGCAGGCACCGATCTTCTTGCCGCTGATCTGCCAATCCAGGTAACTCATCGCACCCCTCCCTTCGTCCGGAGCCAACCGTTTCTGAAAATCGTTCTCATTCTTATCCATGCCGGCGTTCTCCGCAAACGGCATTTGCGCGATGCCGACATGCCAGCGCGGAAGGGAGGGTCGGAGCCGGGCGAGGCTCTGGGACTTGCCTCTGGTCCGGATCCGTCGCCGAAATCGAACGCCCCTCACAGGGGAGAACCCCAACAACACGTCTGGGCGAGCAGCCAGAGGGTATTTTTCCGTAAACAGGAAAAAATACTTGA
>JAUXFS010000317.1 GCA_030622775.1 Rhodospirillales bacterium
GCCGAGGAATCGGGAAAAGCGATCACATGGGGTGCGGAATTGTGCAAGTCGGTACTTGAACTGTAACGGCGTAGCTTTTTGTTCTACCCTTGAGGGCTGCAGCATCGAACCTTCCGTCCCGGGAACAGCATGGCCGACAATGGACCGACTCCCGCCCTGAGCCTCCGCGACGCCGAGGAGATCGTTCGCAGGTTGATGCCGGCGTTGCGCGAGCACGGGGCGTGGATCCACGCAATCCACACCATGCTGATCTGCCGGACCGCACCCGCGGACGAGGACCTCGAACCCGGGGCCCACCTTCGTTCCGATCTCGGCCGTTGGTTCCGCGAGGAACCCAACGAGCATATCCGCCGCCATCCCGAGTATACCGCCGCCGCCGAGCACCACCGTCGGGTCCATGACGTCGCCCGAAATCTGTGCGAGGCGGTGCGTGACGGCGCCAAGATCACGCCGGCGGATTACCAGGCGTTTATCCAGGCGGTCGGCCGCCTCGACAAGAGCATGGAATTGCTCGCCAAGGAGCTGTGGGACCTTCTGCGGTATTTCGATCCGCTGACCGGCATGTCGACGCGGTTCGCCATGCTTCCCCGGCTGAAGCAGGAACGCGAGCGGGCCCGCCGGACCGGCTATCCCTGCAGCATCTGCATGGTCGACCTGGATCTGTTCAAGAGCATCAACGATACCTACGGCCACCAGGCCGGCGACGCAGTGCTCGAAGCGGTTTCGGCGTACTTCCTTCGCAAGCTCCGCAAGTACGATCACATTTACCGCTACGGCGGCGAGGAGTTCGTTGTGGTGTTGCCCGATACCCGCCCCGACGCGGCGCGGCCGGTGGTCGAAAGGCTGCGCAAGGGCCTTGCCAGGCTGGCGATCCAGATTCCCGGCGGCCCGCAACTGCGCATGTCCGCCTCGTTCGGGATCGCGCCGCTGGCGCCGGATCGTTCGGTCGGCGACAGCATCGAGCACGCCGACGCGGCGATGTACGCGGCCAAGGAAGCCGGCCGCAACCAGGTTCGGGTTTGGCGCCAGTGACCTCGTGTCGTCAGCAAACCAAGCGCAATCTCTGGTGCCACTGCGCGAGCGATTCATCCGGATAGAGGTCGAACGTCTTGTCGTCCGCTCCCACCGCGGGGACGACCCAGGACGCTTTCGAGCCGAGCATCAGATGGGTGCGCTCGGGCGGAACCGGAAGCTCGGTGTCGATCGCCGATGCGAACGGGTGGACGAGATCCGGCCACCGCGGGTCCCAGACCCACAGCATGCTGCCGCACAGGCCACAGAAGCGCCGTTCCAGCGGGCTGAGTTCTTGTCCGTCGCCGTCATCGCCAACTCTAGCCCTGTAGACGCGGATATGCTGATCTCCCTCGAACCGGAGGGAGCCGTATCGTCCTCCCAGATTGATCGCGTATCCGCCGCCTCCCGCCGTCTTTCGACAGATCGAGCAATAGCAACGGCTGAACGGATAGGGGTGGTTCGCCTCGACGGAGAATCGCACGGCCTTGCAGTGGCAGCTTCCCTCAAGCAACATCGGATCAACCTCCTCAACCCATGTTCATCAAACGTTGTACTTCAGCCTACCCAATTGTTCACTCAAATCCAGAACGAGAGACCCGGCGCAATCAACAGCAGCACACCGCCCGCGGCTTGCACGATGCGCACGCGGATACGCCGTTTGGCGATGACCGCCCGGCTCAACAGGTACAGTCCTGCACCGCACTTGGCAAAGGCGACCAGGGCGGCCACGGGGGTCTGCGCGATCTCGATCAGCTCCCGATTGTGGATCAGCATCAGCGGGATGAGGTAGAGGCCGATGCCCAGCGCCATGGCGTGGCCGGCGACCTTGAGCCAGGGGGCGTTGACCATGCCCGCGGCGATGAACACGGTGCCGCAGACCGGCGGGGTGATCGTCGACAGCAGCGCGTACCAGAAAACGAACAGATGAACGTGAAGCAGCGGCACCCCGAGTTGATGGAGGGCCGGCCCGGTCACCGACACGCAGATCACGTAGGCCGCCGTCGTCGGCACCTCCATCCCCAGGATTAGGCAGGCGATGGCGGTCAGTAGCAGGGCGATCCACAGGTTTCCGCCGCTCCATGACACGATTGTCGACGTGATCTTGACGCCCAGTCCGGTCTGGCCGAGCACGCCGACGATGATCCCGGCGCACAGGATGATCGAGGCGATCATCGCGATCTGTCTGCCCGAGGTGACGCAGACGTCGGCGAGCCTGCCGCCGAGACGTTTTGCGCCGACGAAACCGCGGGTGTCGAAGGCGAGCAGGATCGCGGCGACGCCGATCGCGACGGCGGCGGCATACTGCGCCGTGTATCCGCCATGGAACAGCCGCTCGAGCAGGACCGTGAACGGCACCGCGAAGAACAGGCCGGTCACCACCACCCGCCGCAACGGCACCCGGTCTTCCTCCTTCATCGGTTCGAGCCCGTAGCGTTCGGCGAAACTGTCGACGCCGACCCACACCGCGACGAAGAACAGCACCGCGGGCAGCAGGGCGGCGATCATGATCTCGGTGTACGGCACGCGGAGAAGCTCGACCATCACGAACGCGCCGGCGCCCATCAGCGGCGGCATGATCTGGCCGCCGCTGGAGGCGACGGCTTCGACCGCGCCGGCGAAGGCGGGGGGATAGCCGAGCCTCCTCATCGCCGGGAGCGTGAACGAGCCGGTGGACGCGACATTCGCCGAGGCGGAGCCGGAGATCGAGCCGAAGAACGCGGACGCCAGAACCGACACCTTGGCGGCGCCGGCGCGCAGCCGCCCGGCAAGCGCCACCGCCAGGTTCATGAACCCCTGACCGGCCTCGCCGGCATTGAGGACGGCGCCGAAGATGACGAAGACGGCGACGATATTGACCGATACCGCGGTCAACTGACCCCACAATCCTCCCTCGGCGATGGTCAGCGTGCCGAGAAAGCTGCCGACCGGAAGTCCCTCGTGGCCCAGCTCGCCCGGGACATACTGTCCGAACAGGCCGTAAAGCAACGCGATCACGGCGACCAGCGGCAGCGGCCAGCCGATGAACCGCCGCCCCATTTCGAGCACCGCGACGATCAGCACGGCGGCGACGCCCATCTGAAGGGGACCGGCGAGATGGCCGTACTGATCGCCCAACGCGCGTTCGTTGAAGACGATGTAGAGACAGGCGGCAACGGCGAGCCCGGCGAGCCCATAGCCGGAAGTGCGTTCCGCCGGAGAGCGGGCGACGAAGACCAGCGCCCACGGCACCGCGAGCGCCATGTGCAGCGGCCGCGAAATCAGGTTCGGAACCAGCCCCGAAAAAATCAGATACAGATGAAACCCGACGGAAAGCCCGCCGAGCGCGATCCAGATACCGCGATCCCGGCGGGCGCCGTCTTTCGGGTCGGACGTCAAGGGATCGGCGCGGGCCGTATCCGCGCGGGCCGGATCAGCGCAGGCCGTCGGGCACCTGGATCCCCTTCTCGTCGTAATACTTCAACGCACCCGGGTGTAGCTTGCCGTACATGCTGGCGAGATAGTCGGGGGTCACGCCGTTCCACCACTTGGCGGCCTCTCCCATCGTCGACTTGCTCTCCCAGTAGGTCTTGGTCAGCGCATAGGCGGTGGCATCGTCCATGTTGGTGGTGGTGTAGGCCATCACCGGAAGGGTGGTGGTATTGACGTCCTCGTCGACGCCGGCGTAGGTGCCGCCGGGAATGACCAGCTTGGTCCGTTTGGTCGCGGCGATCTGTTGGTCGGAGAGCGAGAGCAGATTGATCCTGGTGCTGGCGGAGGCCTCGAGAACGTTGGGCGCCGGATAGGACCCGGCGGTCGCGAAGCCGTCGATCTGGCGGTTCTTGAGCGCGCTCACGGCGGCGTTCAACTCGACTTCGGCGAGCTTCACC
>JAUXFS010000207.1 GCA_030622775.1 Rhodospirillales bacterium
CCTCCCCACACCTTCGTGGCATAGCCATGACCGAGTTCATGCAGCCCCTTGATGAGAGGGTAGGCGAGAAACATCAGGGCGATGTTGTCGGCGGCAAGCACGCGGTCGGTCAGTCCGCTGGTGAGTTCCTCCCAGTGCATGGCCGCGAGCGTGACGCCGACAACGACCAGCGTCAGCCATAGCAGCAAACCGACCAGACTGAACAAAGGCCGAACCATCGGCAATGTCGCCTCGAGGAATCGGTCGGGATCGATCAGCGGGAACCGGAGCGCCAACGGATTGCGAAGCTTCATCAACAGGGTGCGCTGTTTCTGCTGGTCGGATCGATGGCTCAATTCCGCCAGGTCGGGCGCCAACTCCCCCTGCAGCAAGTCCGAGGCGTGGAGCTGGCCGAGGAGGCCGATGGTGTCGTCTTGAGTGGGCGGATCGTCCGGAAAGCGTCGGCAGACAAGCTCCCAGATCTCTTGCATGGAGCGTCGGCCATCCATGAGGCAGATGATCAGGTTCGCCGCCGGCGACATTCGGTGAAAACGCCCCGAGTGGTGGTCCTGGAGAACATACCAGGTCTGGCCTCGGAAGCGCTGGCGATGAAGGACGGCATGGGGACGCAGCCGCGCCTTGAGTGCCGCGACACGGTACCAGGACGAGCTCAGTAGGGTCTTGGTCATGACGGACTCTAAGGCAACCAGCGCCACGCTGAGATACGAATCCAGTCGAGCATGGTTCGCGTCCAGATCCAGATCAGACGCCGTTCGTCGATATCGACCTTGCCGACCCCTTCCATCCCCGGGCGAAGCCGCGAGGAAATCTCACCCAATCTCGCCTCGACACGGAACGTGGTGCGGCCCTCGCCCGCCCGGGCCACGGGGGTGATTTTGTCGACGACAAAAGGAAACGTCTCATGGGGCAGTGACGAGACCAGCAACTGACCCGGTTGGCCGACTTCGATCTCGGCGATCTGCGACTCGTCGACCCGGAGAATAACCCGATAGGCGTTCAACGGAGCGATCTCGAAAAGGACCTCTCCCCGTCCCACGGCGGCTCCGATCGATTGGCTCAGATCCCCGGCGATGACCAGGCCGTCGAACGGGGCATGCAGCTTGGAGCGAGCCAACTGTTCGTCGATGAGCCTGATCTGCGCGTCGGTTTGCTCGATCTGGGTTTTGATGATCTTGATCTCGGCACGGTCGCGAACGGCGACGGCACGGTCGTACTCGTACAGGCGTTTTTGGCGCTCGGTGACCCAGCGGAGGCGTTCCAGCGCCAGGTCGCGGTCGTCGAGCGCGGCCAGGATCTGGTCCTTCTCGACGGTATCTCCCGCCCGCGCCGGCGCTTCCTTGATGTAGCCGTCGAACGAGGCGACGACGGCCCGTTGGATCATCCCCTCGATGGAGGCGGTCGCCGTTACCCGGTACTCGCCCGTCGCAAAATAGAAAAAGCCGACGACCGCCACCGTCGCCGCGACCGCGAGTTTGCGGCCATGGTAGCCGGGACCAAGAAGCCGTTTCGCATGCTCGACGATCGATCCCCAGACCTTGACGATGATCCAGCGATCATTCTGCCGTTTTTCTTCGAGAATCGGCCCTTGAACCGCCGCGACGCAATCGAGGAGATCGATCATCCGTTGATCGAACGGCCTGTCTTCCGGCCGTTCGAAGACGATGGCCCCGACATAGTGATCATTGACGAAAAAGGGGACGGTGAAAATATGACCCGCGCCATGGGCATGGGCCAGCTCGGAGTGCGCCCGCACGGCAACCGCTTCGTCTTCGTTCGCGGGCGGGAACAGGATAAGGGCGCGTTGGTCGATCGCCTCGTCCATGGCCGCCGCGACCATGCGCACCAGGTTCATGTTTTTTCCGAACTGGGCGCTATGGGAGATGGCGCGAACGGTCGCGCTGCCGTTATTCAGGAAGCCCAGGCTCACACGATCGCATTCGCATTTCACCGCGAGCTCCGCCGCCACGCTCCGGCCCGCCGCTCCGAAGTCCTCGTGTTCGAGGGCGATCGCCACCAGATCGAGCGCCAGCCGGGTTCGGGTCAACAGGTGATCCTGAGTGCCGGCAAGGTCCCGACGGATCTGGTCGCGAAGCCATGCCACCCCCCACTGGAGCTGGCGCATTGCCGTCCGCAGATCCGGAGAGACCGCGGCGTCCAGTTCGATCGCCACCAGGCCGTGAAGCGCGTCGTCGACGACAACGGGATAGGCGATACTGATGCCGCCGGGGTGCCGTGGGCTCCCGGCGCCTTTGTCATCGCCCTGCACGACACCGCGTTTTTCGGTGATCGCAAGGCCGACGATCGCCGACAGCGCCGCCGTCGTTGCCTGGCCTTCCGGCCAGAACGCCGCGGGCAGGAAGCTGCCGGCATCCTTCGCCGCCACGACGACGACACCCGCGCCAACGCCGGGGATCATGCGGCACTGGAGCGGGAGCCACGCCTCCGCGGTCGCCGCCAGCGTACCGGCCTCGCCCAATCGCTTCCACAGGGCCTGCTCGAGAAACGAAACCTGACTTCGTTCCTCGGTCCGGGATCGATTGGACCGGCTCGGGTCGACGGTTCCTTCGCGAACGCCACCTTCCATCGGATTCATACTCTTAGAGTTCCCGTTCCGATGTCTCTCCGGCAAGACACGACGTCGGGCGGGTGATGGCCAATGTCCGGGATATCAACGTCAAACCTTGAGCGTGCCGTAGCGGGTCTCGTACTCCTGCAGGACGCCCCCGAGGATGGTCCACAGGCGCTTGGCGGCAAATGGCGTCAGGATGAGGCGATTGCTCAGCTCCACGGTGATGCTTTGCTCGTTGGGGATGTTCCACGTTTGATTGGTGCCGAAGAACAGGTCGACCTGCTCGCGGGTGCTCTGAATATTGACGACGTTGGCGAAGTTGGTCGCCATCTTGCTGTCGTCCCAGTTGACCGTACTCTGCCGCGCGCCCCCCTCGACCGGGATCGCTTGTGGCCCAGCCTCTCCGCTCGCTTCCGCCTTGTCCGATTTCTCCGCCATATGGTTTACCCTCTCTCTCGGCTTTGCATCGTCTCGGATAGTTGGATGGTAGCTCAACCTCTACCGGAAGGAACCCGATTAGTTCCTTCACCCGTTTGCGCCACGCGCGCACCGCCTCTCTGGCCGGGAACGGCACCAAGGTCCGGTATTCAATCCTGGGGGACAATTACGCCTTTCTTACGTCCGGCGCCGATCAACCGGCCCCTGGAACGGGTTCGGGTCGGCCACATCCGAGACGCGGTGGATCGGCGAACTCCAATCGACGACGTTGGCCGCGTCGATCTTGCGTTTGCGGACCAGATCATCCGCCGCGCTGGCGTCACGATCCCGATACCAGGCCCCGTCATCGGTTTCCATCTCCCAACCGTGGACGAGCTGGCGGTGATCCTCGAGATTTCGCATGACCCAGGTCTCGCCGTCGATCTCCATCGTCGTCAGGTCGTCGCCGGCGGCCGCGAGGGGGAGGGCCATTAGCGGGCTATCCTTGCGCTCGCCGTCGAAAGAGGCGAACGCGGGGGTGAAGGAATCCCCATTCTCGTCGAACACCCATGCGTCCTTGTGGACGACAGGGGCGCCGCCGACGGGTTCGGGGGTGATCTTGATGACGATCTCGCTGTCACGCACCGCCGCGATGATATCGCCCGGTGAAACCGCCTCATGGGTAAGAACCGTCGCCTCGGCCGTTGCGGACGGCAACCGCCGCGCGCCCGCGTCGAGGGAAGACGCCATCAGGTCATTGCCGTGCTCTTGGCGGTCGAGATCATCCAGACCGAGAACGTGTCCGATTTCGTGCATCACCACGCTCAGGAGATCCATACCTTGGTCGACCGCAAGCGTGTTCGCCGCGATGATCCCGGTGGTTTGATCGAGGAACCACCCGTGTCCCGCCGCGGTCGGGTCGATGAACACGGCTTGATCGGTCGCCCGGCCGAGAATGAGGCCCGGAAGATCCGTGATCACGAACGAGATGCCCTCCGCGGTGCCGAACACGTCGGGCGAGTACGCCGACCAGCGGGCCATCGCCTCGTCGACGACCGGCGCCAGTGCGGCGTAGGTCAGCGCGGTTTCGGCGCCGACCGGGTTGCCGGACATGGCGCCCGCCATGAGATTTTGGCCGTCGCCGTGTTCGATCGTCAGCGACCAGCCGTTGAGCGTGCCGGTTTGCTTTTTCCTGTCGTCGTTGATTTCGAGGGTCCAGGTGCCATTGGCATCCTCGCCGTCGAACAGGCTCAGGTCTCCCTCCGGACGGAAAGTGCCGGCAAACGGCGCGGAACCCGATGTGATGGCCGTCATCGCCTCATCGTCGAGCAGCGTATCGGCGAAGTTGTCGCCCCTGCCGCCCACGTCGGTGAACAACTGAACGGTGGTTCCATTCGGGCTATGCAGGAAAACGTCGAGATCCGCGTCCCGAGTGTGGGTGATATTGAGCTGAACGTTGATGTCCAGAATCACGACGGCATCCGCGATGACCAGCGTGGAGTTCAGGGTGCCCCGGTCGGGAATACCCGCGGCCACATCGTTGCTGGTGTACGTGGTAATCCCCGTGCTGCTCTGTGCGGCCACATCACCGGTGACGGAGACCGCGTCGCTCATGAGGCCATCATTGTCGGTGGCCTGAGCAAAGTAAGTCTGCGTTCCTAGCGGGAAACCCGTGGTCGAAACCGTGATGCTCCACCCATCGCCGCCATCGGTATCCGACGCCAGGAGATCGTCGGCGCCCACCTCAAGCGTGCCATTGGCATTGGCGTCACGGTAGAATGTAACCGACGTCACGGTTCCATCCTGGTCACTGACGCCGTTGGCGGTCAGCGTCACGTCGTCGCCTTGGGTGACCGGATCCGGGGTATCGGAAAGCGAACCGATGGTCGGAGCGTTTGTGCCGCC
>JAUXFS010000491.1 GCA_030622775.1 Rhodospirillales bacterium
GCCGACGGTGGCCAGGGTTGAAAACAGGTAACCCGCCAGTTCGTCATTCCGGTAGACCGGCGCCGCGGGGGGCTGGCCGCTGAACGGGTCGATCCGGTCCGCTCCCGGAAAGACGACGGCCAGGATCTCTTCCGGGATTGCCGCGGGCTTTTCGGCGGCAGACGCCGAAAGCACCCCCCAGCCATACATCACCAACGCCGCAAGGGCGAGGATACCGGCCCGAGCGGGACAAATCGCCTTGATCCAAAAGCTCACCGACATACGGCTCCGGAATGCTTTGCCGTTCCCGGACCGTCGATCGGGTCCGGAGGCAGCGAATTATTGGGAGTGTTCTACATCGCTTCCTTGACGCTGGTTAAGTCCTGGGCGGAAACCCCAACGAATTTGCGCGAACTTGACCAAGGTTAAGGCGGCGGTCTCGGATTGCGCGATACGGTCGAGCGACAAGCTTTTATAAGGGAGGGGCGTAATGAGCCGAGCCTGTTTATCAGTGGTGCTGACGGCAGCACTTTCCATCGGGGCCTATTCCGCACTGGCGGCGGAGAAGCCAAGCCCCGCCGACATCAAGAAGCACGCGACCTCACCGGGGGGAAAGTATCAGCCAAGCCTGGACGTTCTCAAGGGGGTGGAGTTGGAGGCGCCCGGCGCAAAGCCTGGCGTTCCAACCCTGAGCAATGAGGAATACTTTCGGGCCAACCAGATTTATTTCGATCGGTGCGCGGGTTGCCACGGCGTGCTGCGAAAGGGTGCGACCGGTAAGGCTTTGACCACCGATATTACCCGCGAAAATGGATTCGAGTACCTGCGCGATTTCATCACCTACGGCTCGCCAGCCGGCATGCCCAACTGGGGCACGTCTGGGGATCTCGAGAAAGCCGAAATCGAGCTGATGGCGAAGTATCTCCTCAATGATCCGCCGCAGCCGCCCGAGTTCGGCATGAAGGAGATCAAGGAAACCTGGAACGTCATAGTCCCGGTTGACCAGCGGCCGACCAAACAGATGAACGACCTGGACCTGGACAATCTGTTCGCGGTGACACTCCGCGATGTCGGCCAGGTCGCTCTCATCGACGGCGACACCAAGGAGATCGTCGAGATCATCACGACCGGTTACGCCGTTCACATCTCGCGGATTTCCGCCTCCGGCCGTTACCTCTTCACCATCGGCCGCGACGCCGCGATCGTTCTGATCGACCTGTGGATGGAAAAGCCGGCCCCCGTGGCCGCGGTCAAGGTCGGGATGGAGGCACGGTCGGTCGAAACCTCCAAGATGAAAGGCTGGGAGGACAAGTACGCGATCGCCGGCGCCTACTGGCCGCCCCAGTACGTGATCATGGACGGCTTCACCCTCGAACCGCTGAAGGTCGTCTCCACCCGCGGCATGACCGTCGACACCCAGGAATATCACCCCGAGCCCCGGGTGGCGGCGATCGTCGCTTCCCACTACAACCCCGAGTTCGTCGTCAACGTCAAGGAGACCGGCAAGATCCTGATGGTCAACTACGAGGACCTCACCAACCTCAAGGTGACCACCATCGACGCCGAGCGGTTCCTGCATGACGGCGGTTTCGACTCCACCGGCCGCTATTTCCTCGTTGCCGCCAACGCCCGCAATACGATCGCGGTGGTCGACACCAAGGAGAACAAGCTGGTGGCGCTGATCGAGGTCGGCACCACGCCCCATCCGGGCCGGGGCGCCAACTTCGTCCACCCGAAATACGGACCGGTGTGGGCGACCAGCCATCTCGGCGACGACACCATCGCGATCATCGGCACCGATCCGGTCAAGCACCCGGACAACGCCTGGAAGGTCGTGGAGACGCTGGAGGGTCAGGGAGGCGGATCGCTGTTCATCAAGACCCATCCGAAGTCCAAGAACCTGTACGTCGATACACCGCTGAATCCTGAGGCGGAGGTGGCCTCTTCGGTCGCGGTGTTCGATCTCACCGATCTGGACAAGCCGTACAAGGTCCTGCCGAGCGGCGAATGGTCCGGCATAACCGAGGGCGTTCGTCGTGTCGTCCAGGGCGAGTTCAACAAGGCCGGCGATGAGATCTGGTTCTCCGTCTGGAACGCCAAGGATCAGGAATCGGCCATCGTCGTCGTCGACGACAAGACCCTTGAAAAGAAGGCGGTCATCAAGGACAAGCGGCTGATTACGCCGACGGGCAAGTTCAACGTCTTCAACACCCGTGACGACGTCTACTGATCGAGCACGGTCGGTAGCCCCTCCCGCGAGACCCGGGACGCTTTGACGGCGTCCCGGGTCCTCCGGAGAACTTGTCGAAGGGTGCGTGAGATGCCCGATACAGCCCCCGACAAAGCCGTCGTCTACCTCGTCGGCGCCGGGCCGGGTGACCCCGATCTCCTGACCCTCAAGGCCCGGCGTCTGTTGGACGAAGCCGACGTCGTGGTTTACGATCGGCTGGTCTCCGACGAGATCATGGTGCTGATTCCGCCGGGGATCCCGCGAATCAGTGTCGGCAAGCAACCCAGATGTCATCCCGTTCCCCAGTCCGAGATCAATTCCCTGCTGGTCAGCCTCGCCCGCGACGGGCGCACGGTCGTCCGTCTCAAGGGCGGCGATCCGTTCCTGTTCGGCCGGGGCAGCGAGGAGGCCGCCTATATTCACCGGCACGGCATCCGCTACCAAGTCGTTCCCGGGGTCACCTCGGCTTCCGGCTGCGCGGCGTCGGTTGGCCTGCCGCTGACCCATCGCGGGCTCGCCAGCGGCGTCCGCTACGTCACCGGTCACTGCCGGAACGACGTCGAGCTCGACCTCGACTGGCGGGGGTTGGCCGATCC
>JAUXFS010000014.1 GCA_030622775.1 Rhodospirillales bacterium
GGTTGGCTGCTATATACTTGCTGTTGGGTGACCAAACTGGTCCTCTCAGAATGCCATCTATATTAGTAATCCTGACCGGATCGCCATTAGTAGAAGAGACGATCCAAAGATTACCGTTAGGCCAATCTTCCTCCTCAGGCAAATCCTCAACCTTAGACGCAGTGCATCGATCGCATTTCGTTCAAGGCCGTGGCGCTTGAGCAAAGACTCCAACATCGTGTCAATCCTGACTACCGCACGGATTGAGGTTCGTGTAATTTGACTTTGGTCAAGCCCGCGCGCCTCGGAATGCGAAATAAGAGGTCCGAGAACAGGCTTCGTCCGACGACTTGCCCCTTCGCAACCGCAGCATTGCGCGAGCGCGGAATGCTCTTGACATTTATCAAGGCATGGTCTGTCATCGATCAGTTTTAGGAGGATGCCCATGCGCCCTCGGGATGTCCCCGTCGTTCGCGAGTTGGCTTTGTTCGTCGGGATGGAGGAGGCCAATTTCGCCACCCTGGTCAACGCCGCCTATCTCCAACGATTTCCGCCCCAGGTTCAGTTGATCACCGAGGGCGATTCACCGGACTTCCTCTATGTGATCGTCGAGGGGTCGATCGAGGTGTTCGCGCGATCCAACCGTCGGCGAACGACCATCGATATCTTTCGCCCGGTGGCGACGTTTGTCCTTGCCGCGGTCCTCATGGACGCTCCTTACCTGATGTCCGGCCAGACGTTGGAGCGGTCTCGCCTGCTGATGATCCCGGCCGAGGACATACGCTTGATGATGGAGCAGGACGCGGAATTCGCTCGGGCCATCGTTCGCGAGCTCGCCACCCGTGATCGTTCGATGATCAAAGCCCTCAAGAACCAGAAGCTCCGCACGGGGATCGAACGTCTCGCCAATTACATCTTGCGAGAGCACGAGGAGCAGGGCTCGCACGGGTCTTTGACGCTATGCATCGACAAACAGACCCTGGCGGCGCTCCTCGGAATGACGCCCGAAAGCCTCTCGCGCGCGTTCGCGACACTGGCGCCTTACGGTGTCGACGTGCACGGGCCGGATATTCGATTGTCGAAGCTCGATGATCTGGAAAGGCTCGCCAAACCGAACACGCTCATCGACGGATAGCGTTTGAACAAAGACAGAGCGATGTAACGTCAACGCAAGTCGGTACCATATGTCAGACCTGGGCCACTAGCTTGCTGAACTCATCGATCGAGACCCGAAGCCGCCGCGCGCGACCGTGCGGGTTCGGACCCGGGGTCGTACGGTTTGTGACTTGGCGACTTGCGCGCGGCCGCTGCTCGACACGCTTCCGGTGCTGACGCCGCCGCTGGTGTAGAAACGGTCGGGGGCTCTGCTGGGGCGGTAGAGCGGTTGCGAAAAGATGCCCGCCGCCGATCCGCGCGGCGCCAGCATATAGCCGGCCATGAACGGCAGCCAGTATGACCCGGTCGACGACCGATAGCACCGGTCGCGGCCGTAGTCGGCGTAGCAGTTCGAGGATGTCTGGTAACGCGGAGCGACTTCTTCATGCACCGCCTTGGCCTTGTCGAATTCGGCGCGGCATGTCGGTTCGTCCTGCACCCCGGCGGCGATGCACGCCTCCACCGATTGGTAAGTGAGGACTTCTTCTTTCGATTCGCCGCAGGCGCCGACGGTCAGTACGCCCGCCCCGAGCACGGCCATTTTGAAGGTGATCGAGTGTTTCATCGGATGTGCTCCGTGCTCACGAAGTCATGCTGGCGGCATTCAGGATGCCGGCGATGAGCGACGACGCGCCGAGCCAGATGCCGGCGGCGATCTCGTTGTTCTCGATACGCTCGGATACCCGCGGCATCGGCAGCCGCACGAGCAAATAGACGATGATCTGCACGATCAGCGCGACCACGCCCCAGATGATCATTTCGAGGATCGTTCGTGAACTGATCATGGCGCTCGCCAGCGGCAGGGCGAAACCGATCATGCTGCCCGAAAATGCGATCGCGGCGGCGACCGAGTTCTCCTTGATCAGCTTGATCTCGCTGTGCCGGGTGACGTTGGTATAGACCGCGACGAATACGATCATCAGGAGGAGGGAGGAGCCGAAGAACGCCAGGAATTCCGGCAGATCCGTCAAATAGATGGTGAGTTGCTCAATCATTCAATTCGCCTTTGCGGAAGCTCCGCTCGTGTTGTTGGGGACGTTCCTGTCGCGGACGTTCGTTCGGCCGCCGGTTCCGATCTTCTGGTCAAATGACTTTCACCGTGGGGAGGTCGAGATCCACGCCGATCATGAGTTCCACCGTCTTTTCCCCTTCGTAGGCCTCGATCGTGATCAACAGGTACTCGTTCTTTTTTCCCTCTTCCAGGTTGCGGCCGAACAGCATGACCTGCTGGACGACGTCTTCCGCTTCCTCGGTTTCGCCATCTTCGTAAACTTCCTCGGTGAACACCACCGGATCGGCGTGGCCCGGCGTGGTGTCGAACCAAATACGTTCATACTCCGTGCCGTCGGCGAGCCGGTAGGTGGGCGCGCCGATTTTGCCGCCCTTCGCGGTCCATTGCGCCCATTCCCCCTTGCTACCCGGATAGATACTCTCATAGGGCACATAAAGGGTGATTTCCTCGACATGCTGGTCCTCGACGCCGTTGACCGTGAGGATCTGGATCATCGTGTGGTTCTCGGCGTAATAGCGGTGCACGTACGTATCGTCGCCGAGATCGACGAACCCCTGCGCGACGATCAGGATCGTTTCCTCCGGCAACTCGACATGCAGGTCGTCGGCGTGCATGCGCAACGGCAGGGTGTCGATATCGACCGCGGCGCCGATGCGCAAGCCCAGCGGCGTCGGCAATTCATCGTCCTCGCCGCCTTTGGAAAATCTTTTCTTGATGTCGCGCACGCCGCTCTTGAACAGCGATTTCATCGTGCCGCCGATCATGTCGACAATCCTGGGCTTGGCGTCGCGTTGCCGGTGCGAGGCACGGCCAAACCCGCCTTTAGCGCCGGCCAATCGATCTCACCCGGCTCGATCCTGCGCGCCGCCAGGAAATAGACAATGGTTCCGGGATTGATCCGGTGACCCGACGGCGCGTTTAGGATGAGGTCGTCGCCCAAGGCGCTTTCGGCGACGCCGATCAAGGTCGCGTCGTGGTTTTCCTTCAACGTCGCGAACAGGGCGCCGTAACCCACCGTGTTGGCGTCCTCCGGCACCTTGAGACTGAATTGGGTCGGCCCCTCCAGGGTCGACAGCAACTGGCGCTGGACGCGGCTCGAGCCGGGGTCCTGGGCCGAGCGTACCATGAGCTCGATGGACAGCGAGACGGTGCATTCGGCGTGCGCACAATGGGACTTGAGGAGGTCGGCGAAACTCTCGTGGTCGAAATAGGCGACGATATGGGCGTCGTGGTTGACCGCGGCGGCTCCCAATGCGGCGGCGAGGGTCTCGCTGTCGTCATGGCCGAGGGCGATGATGTACCCGGCGGTGGCCACCCCGGCGCGGGTCAGCACGTCCGGCGTGTTGAGCTCGGCGCCGCGGACGAAGTGCACCTGATCGGACATCGGGTTCTCGATGGCCTGGACCGTGCACAAGACGATTTGCCGGTCCTTTTCGGCGATATCGCCGCGGAGTTGATCGATCATCCGCTGGGTCCGGAAGCCATGCCAGCCGAGAATGACGATGTGATCCACCAGATTTTCGTAACTTGATTGTCCGCGCACGCCCTTGCTCCATCGGTCGGATACTTGTTGCAGTGCCTTGGCGATGATCATCGTAAACAGCGCGATGCCACCGGGCATTATCCACAAGACGGTGAACAATCGCCCAGGCCAAGTGGACGGCGAGTAGTCGCCATAACCCACGGTGGTGGCGGTGGTCGCGTAAAAGTACCAGAATTTGCCGCCCTCGGCTATTTCTTCGCCGCCGGCAAGGGCGATCAGGGCCCAGGATATGGCGAAATGGCAAGCCGCGAGAACGAGGACCGTATCCCAACTCAGCCCGACGATCCTGGCGTAGATTCGTTTCGCGACTCTCGACAGAATGATATGCATTCAAGTCAACCAATATCAACGCGGATTGGTACTATACCAACCCGCGCGCACAGGGGACCACAAGCTCGTGGCAATGCACGATTCCTGGCGGTTCGGGGTCCGTCCCACCAAATAATCACTTGATTTCCATATTACGTGTAATATCTTACATGTGAAGAAACAAGCTGGTTGGACCGATGGCATCGAGAAAGTCATCCTACTATCAATCCCGCTACCGCTCACGCTTGCGCGAGCGGGGCTTCGTTAAGCGTGAGATTTGGATTCCGCCCGAATTCGTCAAGGTCCTCGAGGACTGTCAGGCGGCGCTCAGGTCGGGCGTTATTCCCTTCATTCCAAAAATCGGTAGGGAGAGAACCATGAGCCAAAACGGAAACTGGACTACGGAGACCCTATGTGCGGCGTTGGCTCAATCGGAGCCCGCGTCGTCCGGCGATTTTGTCGTCGAACTTGTCGAAGGCGCCGATCCGGGGATTCTCATCACCATGATGGAGTTCGGCGATCTGCCCCTCATCGTCAGCGTCAGCGGCGGCCAGATTTTGGTCGATACCCTGCTTTGGCCCGTGGATGACGTGGCCGATCCCGCCGCATTCAACGCGATGATCCTGAAAACCCACAAGCTCCTGGCCTTGTCGGCCTTCGGCATCCGCAAGGGGCCCGACGGAAAGGATTACTACGAACTGTTCGGCGCGCTCAGCGCGGGTTCGATTTTGGAATCGGTCATATTCGAAATCGAAACCCTGGCCGACAACGCGATGCAGCTCGCCGAGGCCTACCAAACGGACATGAAGAAGGTCGCTTGAACGATTGCATCGCAACGCGCGCAACGAATTTGGCGGCAACGAATTTGGCGAAGGAGTAAGGCGTTTGAGTATTTGGGTAAAAGTCATGACGGCGGTCCGCGGTGGTGTCAACGAGGCCGGCGAGGCGATCGCCGACAACCAGGCGCTGCGCATTCTCGACCAGGAAATCCGCGACGCCGACAACGAACTCGTCCGCTCGAAGGAAGCTCTGACCGGCATCATCGCCAAGCGCAAGCTCGGCGACAAAAAAGTCGAATCACTGAAGGCCTCGGCCAAGGAATATGAAGGCTACGCCATGCAGGCGCTCGACAAGGGCGACGAAACCCTGGCGACGGAGATCGCCGGCAAGATCTCCGGGATGGAAGCCGAGCTCGCCGGCGAGGAAGGCCTCGCCAAATCCTTCGCCGACAGCGAGGCGCAACTTCGCCGCGCCGTCGCCCAAACCGAGGCCAACTTGAAACGGCTCAAGCAGCAGGTCGACACGGTCAAGGCGACGGAAATGGTCCAACGCGCCCAAGCCGCGGTCGCGGCACGCTACTCCAGCGCCGATTCGAGCATGCGCAACGCCGTCGACAGTTTGGAGCGCCTGAAAACAAAACAGGCGGAACGCGCCGCGACGTTCGAAGCAGCCGACGAACTCGCCCGCTCGACCGAAGATGTCAGTCTCGACGACAAGCTCAAAGCCGCCGGGATCGTCCAGGGTGGCGCGAAGGGCGGCGACGTGCTGGCGCGGCTCAAGGCGCGGCGCGGCGCCTGATCCGGCCGCGTCGCGCACCCGCCAAGCCGTCCGCGTTCACTCCGCATGCAGCGCATTCGTGTCGCCGCGCGCCCGGACCTGGGGCGGACGGCGGTCGACCACGGGTTCGAGCTCGATGAAGGCGGCGGCGTGCGCTATTGGGACGAAAGCGTGTATTACCGCTTCACCCTGAGGCAGATCGAAGACGACATCGAACGCGGCGGCGACGAGATCGAGGGCATGTGCCACCAGCTGTTGGACCGGGCCGTGGCCGACGACACGGTCTTTCGCCGCCTTCGCATTCCGGAGTCCTATTGGGACTATGTCGCCGAAAGCTGGCGCGGCCGGGACAAGGACCTCTACGGGCGCATGGACTTTTCCTACGACGGCGCCGGCGCTGCCAAGCTGCTTGAATACAATGCGGATACGCCGACGACGCTCTACGAATCCTCGGAATTCCAGTGGCTGTGGCTGGAACAGGCGGCGGCCATGGGCCTCATCCCCAAGGAGTCCGATCAGTTCAACGAACTCTACGAGGACCTTGTCGGCGCGTTTGCCCATCTCGGCGTCGAGGGACTCCTTCATTTCGCCGCCATCGAAGAGATGGAGGACGACAAGGAGACCGTCGACTACCTCGAGGAATGCGCCCGGGATGCGGGTCTCGAGACGCGCTTCATCGCCATGAAGGACATTGGAATCGACGCGCTGGGGCGCTTCACCGACCTCGAGGACGAGGTTATTTCCACCATGTTCAAGCTCTATCCGTGGGAATGGATCATGGGCGAGGATTTCGCCCGCTACTTGCCGGCAAGCGGCGTCCATTACCTCGAGCCGCCGTGGAAAGCGGTCCTCGCCAACAAGGGCTTGCTCCCCTTCTTGTGGGAAATGTTCGAGGGTCACCCGAACCTGCTGCCGGCCTATTTCGAGGGCGATCCGCGGGCGGGGGAACTTTCGCCCTGTTTTGTCCGCAAGCCGTTGCTTTCGCGCCAGGGTTGGAACGTCGAGATCCATGGCGACGGCGACGTGGCGTTTCGCCGTGACGGCCCCTATGGTGACGAGGGTTACATCGTCCAGGCATTTCACCCGCTGCCGGAGTTCGACGGCGCCTATCCCTTGGTCGGCTGTTGGATGGTGGCCGGTCGTTCGGCGGGGTTGTGCATTCGCGAGGGCCGAAACCTGGTGACGACCCCGGATGCCTGTTTCGTTCCGCACCTGATATTGGATTGAGGGAATGACTTTGACGAAGCCCATCGCCACGCCGGCCTTCGTGATCGACCAGGCGATCCTCGAAGCGGACTTGGCGGTTGTTCGCGAAATTGCGGACCGGGCCTCGTGCCGAATGCTCTATTCCCCCAAGGCGTGCGCGTTGACCGACGTCCTACGGCACGTGTCGCGACATGTGGACGGTTTTGCCTGCAGTTCGCCCTACGAGCTCGAACTGATCCAGCGCGTGTGTGGCGACGCGGGCTCCTTGCATTTGATCAGTCCCTTGATCAAGGCGGAAACGTTGGAGGTCTTCGGCGACCGCCTCGCGTCCGTGATCTTCAACTCGCTATCCCAGTGGGAGCGGCTGGGCAAAAAGGCCTCGGCCCGGACCCGCCGGGGGCTCCGCGTCAATCCGCAACTCTCCTTCGTGCGCGACCAGCGCTACGACCCATGCCGGCGCAATTCCAAGCTTGGCGTGCCGGTCCACGATCTGGCCGAGCTAGCCCGGTCCGATCCCGGCCGGCTCGAGGGCATCGACGGCCTGCATTTTCACACCAATTGCGACGCGACCGATTTTGCCAGCCTGCTGGCGACCGCGCGCCACATCGAGGACGAGATCCCGCATGTACTGGAGCGCATGGACTGGATCAACCTGGGCGGCGGCTACCTGTTCACCGAGGCGAACGACCTCGCCGACTTTTTTGAAGGGGTCGCGATCTTCCGCCAACGCTTCGGTCTCGACGTGTTCATCGAACCCGGCGCGGCGCTGGTCCGCCGCGCCGGGACGATCGAGGCGACGGTGCATGACGTCCTCGTCGGGGACGATCTCCAAATCGCGCTCTTGGACACGGCGGTCAACCACATGCCGGAGGTTTTCGAGTTCCAGTTCGAACCGGACGTTTTGGGCCACGTGGACGGCGGATTGCATGGATATATACTCGCGGGATGTACATGCATGGCCGGGGACGTTTTCGGCGAGTACGCGTTCGACATACCGCTCGCCGTCGGATCGCGGGTGACATTTCTCAATATGGGGGCCTACACGATTTCCAAAGCCCATCGCTTCAACGGCGTCGGCCTGCCGTCGATCTACCTGCGCCGGCGCGACGGGTCGTTGAAACTGGTTCGCGAGGATTCGTTCGAGGAGTTCGCCCATCTGTCGGGGGTCGCCGGCCGTGCAGTTGCGTGAGCGGCGTGTCGCCATCCCGCTGGCGTCCGGTCACGCCGATCTCATCGGGCACATGGAAAAGGCGCTGGGTTTCCGCCTCGGCAAAGGCGAGGTCCCGGTGCGCGTCGCCGTCACCGCGATCGAGGACGGCCAATTCCACTGCGAGATCGGCTGCCTGGTCGGCGCCGGCGCCGGCGGCGGCCCGGGGGAGCGCACGATCTTCGCGTTCGAACGGCGACCGGCCGAATCGGCCAGCGGTTTCAACGCGGTCTATCTGGTGCCGACGGGGATCGGCGCGGAGGTCGGCGGCCACGCCGGGGACGCGACCCCGGCGGCGCGGCTGTTCGCCACCTGCTGCGATCACCTCATCACCCATCCCAACGTCGTCAACGCCAGCGACATCAACGAGATTCCGACGAACGCCTCGTACGTCGAAGGCAGCGTGATTTGCCGCCTGTTGATGGGAACCATAGGGCTCAGGTCGGTGCGCGCCAATCGCGTGCTCGTCGTGATCGATGCCCGTTCGGACGAGATGATCGAGAACCTCGCCCTCAATACCGTCGAGGCGACGCGCGCCACATATGGGCTCAACTGCGCGGGGATCTACAGACTCGACCCACCTTTGGAGTTGGAGGCCGCCTATACCGCATCGGGCCGGGCCGCCGGGTCGGTCCGCGGCATCAGCCGGCTGTTCGAGCTGCTGCGCGAGACGCGGGACAGTTACGACGCGGTCGCGATTTCGTCGCTGATCACCGTGCCGGAAGGCTCTCACGACCGCTATTTCGACAGCAACGGCGACATGATCAATCCGTGGGGCGGCGTCGAGGCGATGTTGACCCACGCGGTGTCGCACGTCTTCGACGTGCCGTCCGCCCACGCGCCGATGATGGAGTCGCGCGACATCCTGTTCGCGGATGCCGGCCGGGTCGATCCCCGCATGGCCGCGGAAGCGATCTCGTCGTCGTTCCTGCAATGCGTACTCAAGGGGCTCAAGCAAAGCCCGCGCATCGTCGTCGACCCGGTGGAGATGCGCGGCGCCGACGTGATGACCGCCGAGAACGTCTCGTGCCTGATCCTGCCGGACGGCTGCATCGGGTTGCCGACCCTGGCCGCGCTGCAACAGGGCATCCCGGTCATCGCCGTCCGCGAGGGGCAAGGCATCATGCGCAACGATCTGACGATATTGCCGTGGCGATCCCACCAACTCTTCGTCGTCGAAAACTACTGGGAAGCGGCCGGCGTCCTCAGCGCGCTCCGCGCCGGCATCACGCCCAACTCGGTCCGCCGTCCGTTCGGGATAATGCCGACCAAGACTTGGCGCGCGGTCGACGCGGCCGGATCAAACGAAAACAATCGCGGGCAACATGCCGGGGTCGGCAAAAAATATTGAAACCGGGTATCATTGAGCCCCGGGGCAGCCGGAGACACTCCCACCGAAAGGGGCGCCGACGATCCCTGGGAGAAACAAGCGAGGCGCGGTGCTCCTCCCACGCGCTCGGCATGGTCCCCGTAAGGTTCTCCACCGTCATCCCTCTCGGCCGCCTACCTTCGAGAATTACCTTCACCAATACCAATCTGCGTTGATACTGACTCAATCGGTTTGCGGTTCGATCAGGTAGCGAAAACAGAAACGAAGTCCTGGCGGGCGCCGGCGGCAAGCCGCGGCGCTTCGCAACCACGAAAGCTTCGCGGGGAATTGGAGTGGCACTGTTCATTCACGGCTCTTTCGAAGGAGAGCACTTTCTGCTTTGGGGCGAATTGGCGCCGGAGCGGGCGGTTGTTCCCCGGAAACGTCGCGGACGGCGGCCGAACAAGGTTGCGCCCCCGCACTATCCCTTCGATCCGGGCGCCGATGCCCTGGCGCGGGCCCTGGCCGAGGTGGGGATGGCGACTGCGGACGCGCCCGCCGACGAGATGGTGCTGCGGCTGCCCGCGGTCGACGGCAGGCCGGTGGCCTCCAGCCCCCTGGTCGAGGAACCGCCGCGGTCGAACGGCGAGGCCGCGATCGCGTCATGGACCTCCTCGACTCTGCGTCTGCCCTCCGCGGCGGTCGTCGAGGTCCTTTGCGGATGCGTCGGCAAGAGAACCCTCGGCCCGGGAATTTTCGTGGCCACCGATCTGGCGTTCTGGGTCGAGGCGTTGCGCTACGCCGGCGCCCTGGTTGCCCGTGGCAAGGTCTTGCCCGATCTCGACGATCGGGACGGCATATACCGCGCCCGCTGGAAACCGCTACCCGGCGGCGCGGATCTCTCCGCCGAGGCCCGGCTCGTCGAAGCCATGCCCGACGCCTGCCGTGCCGCAAGCCTGGACGACGGCTCGCCGCCGCCCTCCCGGTCCTCGGCGCTGCGCGGCTTCGTCCATTGGGCGGTGGACGCCTTGATGCGGAGCACACCCGCGGGTGCGGCCGCGGTATCCCTCGCGGATGACGACACGGTCGACGGCCGCTGGCTGGCGGCGCTGCGCGGGTCCGACGACTGGATCGCCGGCAACGCCAAAGAACTGGCGCGATTGGCGCGGCGGGCGCGGGAGTGGCGGCGCCCCCTTTCGGTCGCTTTCGAAGGCCCGTTTCGGCTGTGCTTCCGGCTCGAAGAGCCGGCTGTCGACGAAGACGACGACCACCCGCTCGCAACCGTCGAAAGGGCGTGGACCATCCGCTATCTGCTCCAGTCCGTCGGCGACCCGAGCCTCCTCGTCTCTGTCGTCGAGGGCTGGCGCGCCAAGGGGAAGGCCGCCACCCCCTTGATCGGGAGCGGGGGCAACATCAGGGAGTTCATCCTCCTTTCCCTGGGCCGGGCGGCGCGCCTCTGCCCGTTCGTCGCCGAAAGCCTCCGCGCCTCGCTCCCCGACGGCCACGAGACCGATGCCGCCGGGGCGGTGTCTTTCCTCACCGATCACGCGCTGGCCCTGGAGCAGGCCGGCTTCGCGGTGATGCTGCCGGCCTGGTGGACCCGCCGGGGGACCAAAGTCCGCCTGGCCACCCGGGCCAAGGTCAAAACTCCCCAGATGCAGGGCGGCGGCGGCCTCTCCCTCGAGCAAATGGTCCATTTCGACTGGCAGGTGGCGCTCGGCGACCACACCTTGACCCGTGGCGAACTCCTCGCCCTGGCCAAGCTGAAGGCGCCTTTGGTCCGGGTCCGCGGCCAGTGGGTTCTGCTGGACGGCAAGGAGATCGAGGAGGCCATTGCGCTGCTCCGGCGAAAGGGCGAAGGGATGACCGCCCGCGAGGCGGTGCGGATGGCCCTGGGCGGCGGCGAGGAGGGA
>JAUXFS010000138.1 GCA_030622775.1 Rhodospirillales bacterium
CTACGCCCTGATCGTCCGGCTCGAACGAACGGCGAGCGGTCTGGCGCCTGGATTGTATCTCTACGCCGGCAGCGCCCATGGTCCCGGCGGCATCCCCGCCCGGGTCAAACGGCACCTGAAGCCGGACAAAAAGATCCACTGGCATATCGACCGGTTGACCCATGCCGGCACCGTCGTCTCGGTCATCCCGGTCCCCGGCGGCAAGGAATGCGCCATCGTCGCGGCGGGATTGCGGTTGCCGGGCGTGAGCATACCGATCTCCGGCTTCGGTAGCAGCGATTGCCTTGCCTGCCCCGCCCATTTGCTCAGGCTACCCGACGGCTTCGCCCTCGACGGCCTCGCGGAGCGCCTCGGGTGTCGAGATACGATTGCCGGAATGGCGCCAGCATCGGTCCGATCGGCAAGAGACGATCGTTGACGGATAGTAAGCCGGTGGGCGCCGATCCGACATCCTGTGGGCGGGTGCCGTCTTGTTCCGCGAGGATCACGTCGTCTCGCTGCCGCTGCTTCCCCCCTGAAGTTCCTCGCTGGCGGCCTGACGTTCGATGTCGACGAGTTCCAGGGACACCTCTTCCGGCATGCCAATGCCGCTGAGCACACGCAAGCTCAGATGGAGGCTCCCTTCCAAGGTTTCCGGGACTACATCGGTCGCCCCCAGTGTCAGGAGCTGTTTGGCGTGGCGCTGGTCACGCGCGCGCGCAAAGATGGGCAGTTCGGGCCACCGGCGCCGTGCATTGTGCACCAAGCGTTCCGAAGCCTCCCAGTCGTCCATCGTCACCACCACGGCGGACGCCACGTCGGCATGGTTGCGTCTGAGCATTTCGACGCGTGAAGCGTCGCCATAGAACACCGAAAGTCCCTTGCGACGATGCTCGTCGATGGCGGGCCCGTTCATGTCGATCGCCAGAAACGGCACTCCTTCACGGCTCAGAATGCGTCCCAGCATCTGACCGACGCGACCGAAGCCGGCGATGATGACATGATCCTCGAGCTCTTCCGCGGCATCGAGACCGCGGGCGTACCTCTTCAATTCATGCTCGCCCTTGAGAACGGCGCCGAGGCGTTGGCCGGCCGCAGCGACAAGAGGGGTCACCAGCATACTGAGGCTGGCAACAATCAGCATGAATTGGCTTGTATCCCACGGCATCAGGTCTAGGCTCATGGCGAGACCGACCACCACGAACGCGAACTCGCCGGCTTGGCCGAGGAGGAGCCCCGCCTCCAGCGATACGTGCCTCGGCAGGCCGAAGGCCAAGCAGAGACCGCCCGCTACAAAGGACTTCACGATAAAGAGACCAGCAACTGAGGCGGTGATCCAGAAGGCTTGGTCAGCGATCACCCGGTAGTCGATGCCCATGCCCACTGACATGAAAAAGAGGCCAAGCAGCAGACCCTTGAAAGGTTCGATGTCGACCTCGATCTCATGACTGAACTCGGTGCCAGCGAGGAACAGGCCGGCAAGAAACGCGCCAAGCTCCGGGGAAAGACCGGCCATACCCGTGATGGCCGACGCTGCGATCACGACGAGCAGGATTGCCGCGACGAACATCTCGGGACTTTCGGCATGGCTCACCAAACGAAACAGCGGGCGTAGGGTGAGGCGGCCCACCAGGGAGATCGCTCCGATCACGGCCGCGGCTTGTACTAATGCGAGCACGAGACTGAGCCAAACCGAGGTGAAATCGCCCTCGATCCGGACGCCGAAGACACCAAGTAAAAACAAGATCGGCACGACGGCTAGATCCTGGAACAACAGGATCGACAGGCTGCAACGCCCGAGCGGTGTGCCTAGACGGCGCCATTCTGTTAAAAGCTGCATGACGATCGCCGTCGAAGAGAGAGAAAGGCACGTGCCCAGGATGACGCAGGTCTGCAACGAGTGGCCCCACCCCCAGGCAACGGCGCCGATCACCAGCGCGCTGACCGCGACTTGAAGCGTTCCGAGGCCGAACACGAAGCGCCGCATGGCCCAGAGCCGTTTGAACGAAAGCTCGAGGCCGATCGTGAACAGTAGGAAAATCACGCCAAGTTTGGCGAGGGGCCTCACTCCCTCGACATCGGTGATCACGACATGGGACAGCCAGCCAAGATGGTCGGCCAGAAGTCCGAGGCCGTGGGGCCCGATCAACCCGCCGACAATGAGGTAGCCAAGCACCGGGCTTGCGCGAAGTCGGTGGAAAACCGGCGCCACAATGCCGGATGCGACGAGGAAGATGACCACCTCGCGTAGAAACGGAATAGCGGTATGCCCCGTCACGGACTACTCCCCCTCGTTCCGCCTTTCGAAAAGGGCGACGTGACCCTAGACGGACTCAAGGTGGAGAACGCCGCCGCGTCGGTTCGGAAAACGGATTGGCGCTGCGACTAAAAACGGAAAGTATAGCTCTCGCCCGCACTCAACTCCTTTTCCTCTCCTCCAACGCGCACGCGAAGGCGGTCTGCGCGCCCACCCAATTGTACGGAAACGGTCAACTCGTCGCCGTTTCGGGTGACCTGGAACGGCGTCCTGCGGAACAGCATCGTTAGCGACAGCCCATCGAGCTCGTCGATCGGCTTTGGATCGAAGCTCACGAAATCGCCGTGGATCTCGGTGCCAAGGAATCCGCGCTGAATGAGATCGAGCGTGCCGGCCATGACACCCATGTGGATCCCTTCCTTGGTCGTCCCACCCTGGATGTCGTTGACATCGCTCTCGAGCGCTACCTTGAAGCGGTCCCAAGAGAGCTTCGGATCGACGCCCGATTCCACATCGGCATGAACGATGTAACTGAGCGTCGATCCGTGCGATGTCCGGCGCTCATAGTAGTCGATGTTTCGCTTTCGGGTGTCGGCCCGATACTCATAGCCGAGACGCTTGAACAACTCGGCCAGCACTTCCTCGTCGAACAGGAACCAGAGCATCAGGGTATCCGCCTGCTTGGCGAGCTTGAATCGGTCCGGCGTGTCTCCCTCGGCCTTCAAGATGCGATCGAGGCGTTGGATATTCCCGTACTTAGCCCGGTAGCCTTCCCAATCCATTTCTTCCAGTCCTTCGTAGCCTTCGAACTGGCTGAGGATGCCGTCGTCATGGAAGGGCGCGAACATCTTGCCGCTCATATCCTTCCATTTCGCGATATCCTCGTCCTTCAAGCCGACCTTTCGGCGCAGGGCCTGCATACGCCGTTGCGGCACCAGATCCATGACCTCGAGGGCGATCTCGGAAATCCAGGCGACCATCAAATTTGTGTAAGCGTTGTTCGGCACGCCGTGATCGTCCGAACCATGGAGCGCCTCATGGAACTCGTCGGGCCCCATGATACCGTGGATCTCATAACGTTGGCGATCCTCGTTGAAATGGGTTATCGACGACCAGAAGCGCGCGATGCAGAGAAGCATTTCGGCGCCGAAATCCCACATGAAGTCGATGTCGTTGGTGGTCATATAATACTGCCAGATATTGTAAAAAATGGCAGCGTTGACATGCCTTTGGTTGTGGCTGAAGTCGGGATCCCACTTGCCCGATTTCGGGTTGAGGTGGACCACCTGGGTCTCCTCGGTGCCGTCGCTACCGCTCTGCCAGGGGAACATGGCGCCTTTATGGCCCTCCGCCTTTGCCAGCGCCCGGGCCATGCCCAGCCGTCGATAGCGATACATCAGCAGTTCGCGGGTGATGTCTGGAAATCGGAAGTTGAGGAACGGATAGATGTAGAGTTCGTCCCAGAAGATGTGCCCCCGGTAGGCTTCGCCATTGAGACCTCGGGCCGGCACCCCGGCATCGAGATCCGCCGTGACAGGAGAGCATACCTGAAGGACTTGGCTAATGTGGAAGCGAATGAGACGCTGAACGTTCTCGTCCTTGGGGATGACGATATCGCTGACCGCCCATAGATCGTCCCACGCACCCTTATGCCTCTCGAGTGCCACCTCGAAGGTTGGCGCGCGCGCGACCGCTTGTTGCGCGTTCACCATCGGCTCGCTGATCGCATTGTCCCTTGATGAATAAAACGCGACAATCTTCTCAACCCGAACCGGTTGCTTCTCGGTGACGTGGAAGCTCACCGCCTGGTGGATATAGCCGTCGAATTCCTGGGTGAAGCGGTCGACGGCTAACGGCTCGTTCTCGCCGTAAACCCGGGTCCGAGCCGCTTCGGCTACGTAGATGTGCGATTGCCGGGTATGCACAACCAGCGAGATGATATCGGGTGCGACCGTCTGGGTGCGAACCGGCACCAAGTGACGGGATTCGAGCTGCCGATAGCGCGCGACGCCGGAGTTGGTAACCCGGCCGTCAAGGCCGGACAGGATTTCCACGTGTCCAGACCAGTTTTCCGCCGTGATTGTCCATTCGATGGCCGCATCGTGGGGCGTGGCCATGCAGACGAAGCGCCGGCTCACCAGCGTGGTCTCGCGCTCCTGTCGGTCGCGAAATCGGATCGTGCGTGAAAGGAGAGCATTCCGGATGTCGTATTCGTGATGATAGGACAATAAATCGACGTTGTTCAGCGCGATCGGTTCCTCGCCCTCGATGCGAAGCTTCAGGACGAGCCAGTTGGGCATGTTTACGAGATCTTCGTTGACGATGGGCCGGCCGGCCATGATCGTCGTCGCCCGGTTAAATCCGCCGTGCATATAGGTGCCGGGATAGTGGATGTCTCCAGCTTCAGCCCATTCGGATGCACCACGCGTGCAAAAGTAACCGTTGCCGGTCGAAGTCAAAGCCTCGCGCAGACTCTCTTCTTCCGGTTCGAATGATTCATAGGCCAGCGTCCAGGTCGACATGACGTTTCCTCTTTATCTTTGAATGAATGACCCGTTTTGGTGGGCGGCTCGGCGACGGACGGTCAGCGGGCGAGCCCGTTGAGAAACTGCTCGACCTCCTCCATCGAGTTGAGGATGTAATCGGCGTAGGTGGTTCGCCCGCCCACCTCGGGATCGTCCGCGTGGCCGACGAAGACGCCGATGCCGCGGCCGTGCAGCGCTTCGAACGCGTGCTCGTCGGTATGATCGTCACCCATGTACATCGGCATGACGTCATCGCCGTCGAGGCCCAGCTCTCCGAGCAGGTACAGCACCGCCTTGCCCTTGTCCCAGTCGATCTTCGGCTGAATCTCGAACACCATCTTGCCCGGGGTCACCTTCAGTTCGTTGGGATGATCGGCGAGAATGGCGTCGACCACGTCCTTGACCTTATGCTTGTCGGCGTCGGCGACCAGCCGGTAATGGGCCGCCACCGACGCCTTCTTCGGCTCGACGAGAGCGCCCTCGATGGGGTCCATCACCGCATGAAGCCGTGCCTTGGCGTCCTCGAGCAACCCGATGAACTCGCCCCCCATCTCCTTCTGGAACGCGCCGCCGCTGGGGCTCCAGATGTCGAAACCGTGGCTTCCGGCGACGATCAGGGTATCGACCCCCATCAGCTCCTGGACCACCGGACGGTCGCGGCCGCTGACCACGCACACCGACGTGCGCCCCGCCAGTCCGCGGACCGCCTCGCGCATGCTGTCGGAGATGATCGCGTCCTCCGGCCGGTCGACGATCGGCGTCAACGTGCCGTCGTAATCGAGAAACAGCGCCAGCTTCTTGCCGGCAAGGCGTTTGGCCAGTTCGCCAGCGCCGTCGGTGAGTGCGTTGGGCAGATCGCCGATGTGTGCAGTCATCGTCGCCTCCTCCTTCCTGATCTGTGTTTTAGTGGTCTGGGTCCGACATATGGCACCCAGGCGACTAGTTGATCCGTAGTTCGCCGAGGTCCCTGACGACCACGTCGGCGCCGTTCTCGAGCAGCGTTTCGGGTTCGTCGTGACGGGCGATGCCGAGGACGAGACCGAAGTTGCCGGCCCTGCCGGCCTGAACGCCCGAGATGGCGTCCTCGATGACCACCGTCCGCTCCGGCGGCGAACCCAGCATCTTGCCGGCCTCCAG
>JAUXFS010000341.1 GCA_030622775.1 Rhodospirillales bacterium
AAGGGCAGACGGTGCTCGTCAACGCCATCCGCAAGCTTGGGCGACGCGACATCCGCTGCCTGCTCATCGGCTCCGACGAGGCCGACAAGGCTTCGCGCGAAGGGCTGGAGGCGCTGATCGACTGGCAGGGTCTGGGTGGTGTGGTTCGGATCATCGATCACTGTGACGACATGTCGGTCGCCTACATGCTTTCCGACGTCGTCGTCTCCGCGTCGACCGAGCCCGAGGCCTTTGGCCGCACCCTTATCGAGGCCCAGGCTCTCGGCCGCCCGGTCATCGGCACCGACCACGGCGGACCGCGCGAGACCGTGGTCTCCGGCCGCACCGGCTGGTTGACGCCGCCGGGCGACGCCGATGCACTGGCCGCCGCCATCGACACCGCGCTCACCCTTGCGCCGGACGCCCGGGAACGCCTTGTCGAGGCCGCCGCCGCTCACGTCCGCGCAAACTACTCGAAGGAGGCAATGTGCCGGGCAACGCTCGCGGTCTACGACGAGGTTCTGGGGGCGAAGCCCGTCGCGGGGGCGCGGTAGCGTTCGCGCGCGAACCGATTAACCTGGGTTGACACGCCAAGACACAAGCCTAGATTGCCCAGCGATCAGAATTCATTGGATTCCGGCACGGGCGGCAGAGATTTGGAACCCAGCGTTCAAGCACGGCAACCGATTCGGATTACCCTTCCCGACGGCAGCGTCAAGGAGTACGCCGGACCGGTGACGGGCGCCGACATCGCCGCCGATATCGGCCCGGGGCTCGCCAAGGCGGCGCTGGCGATCCGCGTCGACGGCGTGCTCGGGGATCTCGCCGCCGCCATCGAATCCGACGCGGAAGTGGCGATCGTCACCGCGCGCGACGGCGACGCGCTGGAACTGATACGCCATGACGCCTCGCACGTGTTGGCCGAGGCGGTCCAGGAACTGTACCCCGGCACCCAGGTCACCATCGGTCCGGCGATCGAGAACGGTTTCTACTACGATTTCGCCCGCGACGAGCCATTCACGCCCGATGACTTGGCGAAGATCGAGGCGCGGATGCGCGAGATCGTCGACCGCGACGAAGCGATCGTGCGCGAGGTCTGGGACCGAAACGAGGCGATCGAGCACTTCAAGTCGATCGGCGAGCATTACAAGGCTCAGATCATTTCCGAGATCCCGGAAGGCGAGCCGGTCAGCGTCTACCGCCAGGGCAGTTGGCTCGACCTCTGTCGCGGCCCCCATCTGCCGTCGACCGGCAAGCTCGGCAAGGCGTTCAAGCTGACCAAGCTGGCCGGCGCCTATTGGCGCGGCGATTCCCGTAACGAAATGCTCCAGCGCATCTACGGCACCGCCTGGGCCAACGAGAAGCAACTCAAGGCCTACCTCCACATGCTGGAGGAGGCGGAAAAGCGCGATCACCGCCGGCTCGGCCGCGAGATGGATCTGTTCCATTTTCAGGACGTCGCCGCCGGCTCGGTGTTCTGGCACCCCAAGGGCTGGTCTCTTTACCGCACGCTGCGGCGGTACATGCGCGGGCGGCTGGAGCGGGCGGGATACGTCGAGGTCAACACCCCTCAGCTCGTCGACCGCGGCCTGTGGGAGGCCTCGGGTCACTGGGAGAAATTCCGCGAGCACATGTTCACCGCCGAATCCGAGGACAGGATCCTGGCGCTGAAGCCGATGAACTGCCCGTGCCACGTGCAGATCTACAAGCAGGGCATCACCAGCTACCGCAATCTGCCGCTGCGCATGGCGGAGTTCGGTTCGTGTCATCGCAACGAGCCCTCCGGGGCGTTGCACGGGCTGATGCGTGTCCGCGCGTTCACCCAGGACGACGCCCACATTTTCTGCACCGAGAGCCAGGTTACCTCGGAAACCGAAGCCTTCTGCGACCTGCTGTTGAGCATTTACCGCGACTTCGGCTTCGATGAGGTCATCGTCAAGTTCTCCGATCGGCCGGAGAAGCGAGCGGGGTCCGACGACACCTGGGACCGGGCCGAGAACGCGCTGCGCGAGGCGACGGCGGCGGCCGGGCTCGCCACCGAGCTGAACCCGGGAGAGGGGGCGTTCTACGGGCCGAAGCTGGAATTCGTGCTGCGCGACGCCATCGGCCGCGACTGGCAGTTAGGGACCCTGCAGGTGGACTTCGTCCTGCCGGAGCGCCTCGACGCCACCTACGTGGGCGAGGATGGGTCGAAGCACCGTCCGGTGATGCTCCATCGTGCGATCCTCGGATCTTTCGAACGCTTCATCGGCGTTCTCATCGAACATTACGCCGGGCGCCTACCGCTGTGGCTGGCGCCGGTGCAGGCGGTAGTGGCGACCATTACCAGGGACGCCGACGACTATGCGCGGCGTGTCCACGCGGTACTGGTCGAAGCCGGTATCCGGGCCGAACTCGACCTTCGCAACGAAAAGATCAACTACAAGGTCCGTGAGCACAGCGTCGCCAAGGTCCCGGCGATCCTGGTCGTCGGCGCCCGCGAGCAACAGGAAGACACGGTCGCCATACGCCGTCTCGGCGGCCGGTCCCAAGAAATTCTTGCTCTTGAGTCGGCAATTGCTAGACTCTGCGAAGAGGCGGCGGGCCCCCTGGCGCGGGAATGACCGCGATCGCCGAAAAATGTTTGTCGTGTGGCAAAAAAAGGATGCCTTGTTGATCGAGCACTTCGGGACCGACGTCAGCGTCTTGCACGAAGCCATCCCCGGCGGGGGGGCAAGGGCAAACGGTGCTCCAGGCATTCGAAGGATCTTCCGTCCAAGCGGTCGTGGTTCTTTCGCGTTCGATCGGGATGGCGACGAGATGCAATCGTCGCCGGATGATTTCGCGTGACGGGCCCGACGACGGCAATGCCGCGGACCCCGAGCGGGTTCGGCCGGCTTTTCCCGCTTGAACGTGCAAACGCAAGAGAAATTTGGGTGGTTACGCCTGCCGGCCGGCGAGCGGTCGGGGCGTTGGTAGAGGAGGATGTTCGATAGCGAGGTTACCGTTCAATCAGGCGCCGTCCCGCGAGGGACCACGCGTCAACACTGAGATCAACGCATCCAACGTTCGGGTGGTCGACGAAAAGGGCGAGCAGTTGGGCGTCATCTCGATCTCGAAGGCTTTGGAGTTGGCGGAAGAGGCGGCGCTCGACCTGGTCGAGGTGGCGCCGGGCGCCGATCCTCCCGTCTGCAAGATTCTCGACTACGGAAAGTTCAAGTACGAGGCGCAGAAGAAGAAAAGCGAAGCCAAGAAGAAGCAGAAGGTCATCGACGTCAAGGAGATCAAGATGCGGCCGGGCATCGACGAGCACGACTATCAGGTCAAGATGCGGAACATGCGCCGCTTTCTCGACGATGGCGACAAGGTCAAGGTGACCATTCGGTTCCGCGGCCGCGAGATGGCCCATCAGAATCTGGGCATGAAGGTTCTCGACCGGGTCCGCGAGGAATTGGATGAACTGTCCAAGGTCGAGCAGTATCCGAAGATCGAAGGCCGCCAGATGGTCATGGTGATCGCGCCGCGCTGAGATCGGCGCGGCGATCGAGGTGTCGGAGCCGGCGTCTTGTCGATGATGATCGGCGGTGCGCGATGGGCCGCGATGGTCCGCTGTGTCTCTAGCTGTGTCTCTAATTGAGCCCGGCGTCTCGATCGCATCGCCGCGACGCCTTGCAATTGACCGACGTACACTTTATATCCTCGCCGTCCTAGTGCGCTCATGAGAGCGGTCCGGCGTGGGCATGCCCAGCCGCTCGAAAGCG
>JAUXFS010000349.1 GCA_030622775.1 Rhodospirillales bacterium
CGTCGTCGCCGAACTTCCCCGCGTGGACGGCCAAGGCGTGTTCGCGGGGCCGGTGAGTCGCCCCGGCGGCGAGAGATTCCCATACCGGTTTCGGATCGACACCGAGACCGGCGAGTATGAAATCGACGATCCTTACCGGTTTCCGCCGATCCTCGGCGAGATGGACGTCTATCTGATCGCCGAGGGCAAGCACCTTCGTCTCGACGAGAAACTTGGCGCGCGGCCGATGACCGTGGACGGCGTGCAAGGGGTCGGCTTCGCGGTGTGGGCGCCAAACGCTTCGCGGGTCAGCGTCGTCGGCGACTTCAATACTTGGGACGGGCGCCGTCATGCGATGCGCTTCCGCGCCGAATGCGGGGTTTGGGAGATCTTTCTTCCGGGCCTCCGGGAGGGGGAGCTCTACAAGTACGAGATTGCGTCCAAGGACGGCAAGATCATGGCGCTCAAGGCCGATCCTTTCGCCTTCTTCTGCGAGCAGGCCCCGGGAACCGCCGCCATCGTCTACGACCTGTCGCGCTATTGGTGGGACGACGGCGCGTGGATGAAGCGGCGAGGAGCGTCGGTCGCGCGTGATGCGCCTGTCTCGATCTACGAGGTCCATCTCGGTTCCTGGCGGCGGAGTGCCGTGGAGGGCCGTCGCTATCTGACGTACCAGGAGCTGGCCGAAACCCTGGTTCCCTATGTCAAGGACCTGGGGTTCACCCACATCGAGGTTCTGCCGATCTCCGAGCATCCCTTCGACGGTTCCTGGGGCTACCAGCCGGTGGGGCTGTTCGCGCCGACCAGCAGGTTCGGTCGGCCCGACGAGTTCCGCAACTTCGTCGATCGTTGCCATCAAGAGGGAATCGGCGTGATCAACGACTGGGTGCCCGGACATTTTCCGTCCGATCCCCAGGGTCCCGGCTGGTTCGACGGCACGAACCTGTACGATCATGCCGATCCCCGCATGGGCCGGCACATGGACTGGGGCACCCTGATCTACAACTACGGGCGCTACGAGGTCGCCGACTACCTGCTCAACAACGCGTTGTTCTGGCTCGAGGAGTATCACCTGGACGGGCTTCGGGTCGACGCCGTCGCCTCGATGCTCTACCTCGACTACAGCCGCAAGGCCGGCGAGTGGATCCCCAACGAGCACGGCGGCAACGAGAATCTGGAGGCGGTCGCTTTTCTCCGGCGGGTCAACGAACACCTCTACCAGCAGTTTCCGGACATCGCGACGATCGCCGAGGAATCGACCTCGTGGCCGATGGTGTCCCGGCCGGTCTATCTCGGCGGGCTCGGCTTCGGCTACAAATGGAACATGGGCTGGATGCACGATTCGCTCTCGTACATCAGCAAGGAACCGATCTATCGCAAGTATCACCACGACCAACTGACCTTCGGGCTGACATACGCGTTCTCCGAGAACTTCGTTCTGCCGCTCAGCCACGACGAGGTGGTCCACGGCAAAGGCTCGCTGATCGGCAAGATGCCGGGCGACCGCGGGCAGAAGTTCGCCAACTTGCGCGCCTACTATGCCTTCATGTGGACCCATCCCGGCAAGAAGCTGTTGTTCATGGGCTGCGAGTTCGCCCAGGAGCGGGAGTGGAACCACGACGCCGGCCTCGACTGGCATCTGCTCGAGGACGAACACCATCTCGGGGTTCAGCGGTTGGTCCGCGATCTTAACCACCTGTATCGGCAGGTTCCGGCTCTGCATCAACTCGACTGCGACGCCGCGGGTTTCGAATGGATCGACTGCACCGACTGGGAGAAGAGCGTCGTCTCCTATCTGCGAAAGGGACGAGAACCGGATGAAATCGCGATTGTCGTCTGCAACTTCACCCCCGCCCTGCGTCACGCCTACCGGGTAGGCGTCCCCTTTGGAGGCCTGTACGCCGAGCGGCTGAACACCGACTCGGATGTTTACGGCGGAGGCAATGTCGGCAATGCCGGCGCTGTGATGGCCACGGATACGCCTTGCCATGGGAGGCCGTTCTCGGTGGAACTGACCCTTCCGCCGTTGGCCGCGGTGGTCCTCGTTCCGCAAGGGACGACCGAACCGAATGCTTGATCGGGCGCGATGGCGTCCGGACCGTTTGGATATTGATGGAGCTCGAAATGACCACCGGCGATCCCTTCTGGTACAAGGACGCGATTGTCTACCAGTTGCACATCAAGGCTTTCTTCGACACCAGTGGAGAAGGCATCGGTGATTTTCCCGGTCTTACCCAGAAGCTCGACTATCTGAGCGACCTGGGGGTCTCGGCGATCTGGCTGCTGCCGTTCTACCCGTCGCCGCAGCGCGACGACGGATATGACATCGCCGACTACAAGAACATCAACCCCGCTTACGGCACCATGCGCGACTTCCGGAATTTCGTCCGCGAAGCCCACAAGCGCGACATCAAGGTCATTACCGAACTGGTGATCAACCACACCTCGGACCAACACCCGTGGTTCCAGCGGGCGCGGAAGGCGAAACCGGGTTCCGTCGCCCGGGACTTCTATGTGTGGAGCGACACCGATCAGAAATACCAGGAAACCCGGATCATTTTCTGCGATACCGAGGTGTCCAATTGGGCCTGGGACCCCGTGGCTCAGGCCTACTACTGGCACCGCTTCTTCTCCCACCAGCCCGATCTCAACTTCGACAATCCCCGCGTCTTCGACGAAGTATGCCGGGTGATGAAGTTTTGGTTCGACTGCGGTGTCGACGGTCTCCGCCTCGATGCCGTTCCCTATCTCTGCGAGCGCGAGGGCACCAGCAACGAGAATCTGCCCGAATCCCACGACGTCATCCGCCGGCTGCGGCGGTGGCTCGACGCCAACTATGCCGACCGCATGTTTCTCGCCGAGGCCAACCAGTGGCCGGAAGACGTCCGGCCCTACTTCGGCGACGGCGACGAATGCCATATGGCGTTCCACTTCCCGCTGATGCCGCGCATGTACATGGCGCTGGCGCGCGAGGACCGGCACCCGATCACCGACATCATGCGGCAGACGCCCGACATTCCCGAGACGTGCCAGTGGGCGATCTTCCTGCGCAATCACGACGAACTGACGCTGGAAATGGTCACCGATCGTGAGCGCGACTATCTCTGGCAGTTCTACGCGGCGGACGCGCGGGCGCGCATCAACCTCGGCATTCGCCGACGGCTGGCGCCTTTGCTGGAGCGCGACACCGCCAAGATCCGGTTGCTCAACAGCTTGTTGATGTCGATGCCGGGCACGCCGATCGTTTATTACGGCGATGAAATCGGCATGGGCGACAACGTGTTCCTCGGCGACCGAAACGGCGTGCGGACGCCGATGCAATGGTCGCCGGACCGCAACGCCGGGTTCTCCACCGCCGATCCCGAACGGCTGTACCTGCCGCCGATCATGGATGCGATCTACGGATATCAGTCGGTCAATGTAGAGGCGCAGCGCCGGCGCCCGACCTCCCAGCTCAACTGGATGAAGCGCCTGATCGCCCAGCGCAAGGCGCATCAGGCGTTCGGCCGCGGCACGCTGACGTTCTTGTATCCGCGCAATCGCAAGGTACTCGCCTATCTGCGCTCGTACGAGGGGGAGACCATCCTTTGCGTCGCCAACATGTCACGGGCGCCGCAGGCCGCCGAACTGGACCTTGCCGCGTACAAGGACC
>JAUXFS010000016.1 GCA_030622775.1 Rhodospirillales bacterium
ACAACTCCTTGGCTCACAGAACGACATGGCTACGATCCGACTTCTGGATCTGGATCAATTCAAGCTGGTCAATGACACCGCCGGTCACGCGGCCGGGGACGAATTGCTCAAACAAGTCCGCGGCCTGTTGAAAGGCAAATTTCGGGGAAGAGACACACTCGCTCGCCTTGGCGGCGATGAGTTCGGTCTTCTGCTCGACAATTGTACGCTGGAGAGGGCCAGCAAAATCAGCGAAATGGTCATCTCCAACTTGCGGGACTATCGCTTTTTCTGGGAGGGCCGATCTTTCCGCATCGGCGTGAGCATCGGCCTGGTCGCGATAACGGCGGAGACCGAGAGCACCGCGCAGGCGATGGCCCAGGCCGATGTCGCTTGCTACGCGGCGAAGGAGCGCGGGCGCAATCGGGTCCGCGTTTATCAGGCGGAAGGCACCGGGGCGGCCCGGCACCACAGCGAAATCCTACGCGCCGCCGCGCTCCGAAACGCGGTGGAGGAGGATCGATTTTGTCTCTATTGCCAGCCGATCGTGCCGTTGTCGGGAACCGGCGACGCCCTGCGCCGCTATGAGATCCTGGTGCGGATGATCGACGCCGACGGCCAGCTTGTTCTGCCGGGGGCGTTCATTCCCGCCGCCGAGCGCTATGGTGTGATGGGGGCGATCGATCGATGGGTGATCCGCCACGCGTTCCGCTATTGCGCCAGGACCTTCGACCATTCCTCGCGGGTGGAGATCAACATCAACCTCTCCGGAGACAGCCTCAACGACGACTCCTTCCCGGAATTCTTACGCAAGCAATTTTCGCGCTCACGCGTTCCGGCGGAGAGAATCTGTTTCGAGATTACCGAGACGGCCGCCATTCAGAACATCAACCACGTCACCCAGGTCATCACCGAAATCAGGAAAAAGGGCAGCCGTTTCGCCCTCGACGACTTCGGCATCGGACTGTCGTCGTTCGACTATCTGAAGACCCTGCCCGTCGACTACGTGAAGATCGACGGCAGGTTCGTCCGGGACATGATGGATAACGCCGTCGATCACGCGATGGTTTCGGCGATCAACGAAGTCGGCCATGTGATGGGAATCGAAACCATCGCCGAATTCGTCCACAACGAGGCGATCTTGGAGCGCCTCACGGCGTTGGGCGTCGACTATGCCCAGGGCTATGCGATCGGCGCGCCGGTACCCTTGGCTTCGATCGACAATGAACCGCGGCCGACCCGGCACTGATGCCGCCGCCGACCGTTGCCGCGAGCCTTGCGGTCGGCGGAATCTTGTCGGCCGTCTGGGCTGTGGGCCGTGGCCTTGCTGCGTGCCGTCACGCGGTTCCTCGGATTTCGGCCTTTCCTACGCCTTCGCCAACCTGAAACACTTTTCTAAAGAGCCAAAAAAAGACCAAAGCGACGAGAACTGTTTGCGTCTGGTTTAGAGCGGATATGATTCCCCATATGGGGAAATGGAGTTTGTTTTGTTGAGAAATGTCGGCTCGGGATCCTACCCGGCAGCGGCCAAGAAGGGGGGCGCTGAGTCCCCCATGCTCGGCGGGGACGATGTTCTTCGATCTCTGGAACCGACCCTGCAATTCATGGAGGACGCCGTCGTCGTTATGTCCGCGGACCTCGTTCCTCCGGGGCCGCATATCGTCTTCGTCAACAGCGCTTTCCGCCGGCGGACCGGCTACCGGCCCGACGAGGTCGTCGGGAAATCACTCAGCATTCTCGATGGCCTCAGAACCGACCGCTCGCTGTTCGCGAGAATCCGCCGTGATCTGGAAGCTCGGCGCCGTTTCTCCGGGGAGGCGATTGTCTATCGGAAGGCGGGTTCCGAGCTTCATGTAAACTGGCAGATCGTGCCCCTGGTCGGCGACCAGGGTTCGGTGTGCTATTGGTTGAGCACACTGCGGGACACCCGGAAGTGGCGGGACGCCGAGCGTGGCCAGAAAGCCGCCGAGGGCTTGTACCAGCAACTTGTTGAGAACCAGCCCGATCTGATCTGCCGTTTTCTGCCGGATACCACGCTCACCTTCGCCAACGCGGCTTACGCAAGGTTCTTTCAGCGCCGTCCGGAGGATCTGGTCGGCAAACGGTTCACCGAGTTTCTGTCGGAAGGTGACGCGGCCAGGGTGATGGCGAAACTTGCGTCGGTGACGCCCGACGATCCCGCGAGACACTACGAACACGAGATCGTCCACCCCGATGGCACGCTCCGCTGGTATCTGTGGAACGATCTGGGTCGCTTTGACGAAGCCGGAGATCTCATGTCGTTCCAATCCGTGGGAACCGACATCACCGACCGCAAGCGGGCGGAGGAGGCGCTGCATCGAAGCAATCTGTTGCTGGATTCGATCAGCCGGGCCCAGTCCCGGTTCATCGCGGAAGGTTCCGAGGAGGAAGTGTTCGACCAGCTTCTCCAGGATCTTCTGAGCGTCACCGAGAGCGAATTCGGTTTTATCGGCGAAGTCGTCGATACGGATGAAGGGCAGCCCATTGTCGAGACCCGTGCGATTGCCGACATTTCCCGCGACCCCGAAACAAAAAGCTTCTTCGAGAGATACGTCGCGGACGGATTGCAGTTCCGCAATCCGAGGTCGCTGTGCGGCGAAACCATCGCCACCGGACAACCCGTCATCGCCAACAATCCCGGCTCCGATCCCCGAAGAGGAGGCGTTCCGAACGGGCATCCCCCGTTGACCTCATTTCTGGGAGTTCCGTTCCGGTCGGGAAAAGAAACTGTTGGAATGGCCGGTATCGCCAACAGACCAAGCGGTTACGATGCAAAGCTCGTTCAATTTCTCAATCCATTCCTCGGCACCTGTGCGAACCTGATCGTCGCACAGAGAAACGACAGAAAACGCAGGCAGACCGAGGAGGCGCTCAAGCGCAGTGACCGCCAACAGGGCGCGATCCTCAGCAACATCTCCGACATTGCCTGGCTGAAGGATCGTGAGTGCCGCTTTATCGCGGTGAACGAGCCCTTTGCCAAGGCCTGCGGAATGACGCCCGAAGATCTGGTGGGAAAGACCGATCTCGATGTCTGGCCGGAGCACCTCGCGCGCGGCTACCGCGCCGGCGACCGGGAAGTGATGCGCACCGGCAACGCCAAGCGTGTGGAGGAACGCTTGGTGGATAGCGACGGAAACGAGAGCCTGGTGGAAACCATCAAGACGCCGATCGTCAACGACCGCGGAAATGTGATCGGCACCACCGGCATCGCCCGCGATGTCACCGAACGCAAGCGGGCCGAAGAGGCGCTGTTCGAGGAAAAGGAACGCGCCCTGGTGACCTTGCACTCGATCGGAGACGCGGTGATCACCACCGACGCCAAGGGGATGGTGACGTACCTCAATCGTGTCGCCGAGGCACTCACCGGCTGGTCGCCGGCGGAGGCGCAAGGGCTGCCCCTGGATACCATCTTTCGGATCGTTGACGAGGGGACGGGCGAACCGGCGCCGGACCCGGTATCACGCTGCATCGAGGAGGGTCGGATCATCGGGCTGGGGAACCATACCGTGCTGATCAGCCGCGAAGGGGAGGAGCACGCCATTGAAGACACCGCGGCTCCGATCCGCGGTCGCGCCGGGCAGGTGCTCGGCGCGGTGCTGGTGTTCCATGACGTCACCGAGGCGCGTCGGATCGTCAGGAAAATGGCCCACGACGCGACCCACGATGCGCTCACCGATCTGGTCAACCGGCGTGAGTTCGAGAAACGGTTGGAAAATGCCTGCGTCGGCGCCAAGGAGCATGGCTCCCGGCACGCGCTGTGCTATCTCGACCTGGATCAGTTCAAGCTGGTCAACGACACCGCCGGTCATGCCGCCGGAGACGATCTGCTGAAACAGGTCCGAGGCCTGCTCAGGGGCAAGTTTCGCGGAAGGGATACGCTGGCCAGGCTCGGCGGCGATGAATTCGGCCTGCTTCTCGACAACTGCTCGGTGGAAAGGGCGATCAAGATCGCCGAAATGGTCGTCGCGACCCTGCGGGATTTCCGTTTTTCCTGGAAGGGACGGACCTTTCATATCGGCGTCAGCATCGGCGTGGCCCCGGTCACGGCGGAGGCGGAGAGTTCCGCTCAAATTCTCGCCCAGGCCGATGTCGCCTGTTACGCGGCCAAGGAACGCGGGCGCAACCGGGTGCGGGTCTACCGGAAGGATGGCGCCAAGCCTCCCCGCCACCACCGGGAAATTCTCCGCGCGGCGACGCTCAGGACCGCCCTGGAGGAAGAGCGGTTTCGCTTGTTCTGTCAGCCGATCGTGCCCCTGTCCGAGGACGGCGAAGCGCCGATCCGCTACGAGCTTCTGCTCCGGCTGTTGGACGGGGACGGCAAGATCGTCCTCCCGGAGGCGTTCATCCCGGCGGCCGAGCGCTACGGTCTGATGCCGGCCATCGATCGCTGGGTGATACGGACCGGCTTCAGCCGCTACGGCGAGGTCTTCGGGCGGCTGCCGAAAACGCTGATCGCCATCAATCTGTCGGGGAATTCGCTCGACGACGATACCCTGCTGGACTACGTGCGCGAGCAGTTAAACGAATTCTCTCTTTCCCCGGACCGTGTCTGCTTCGAGATCACCGAGACGGTCGCCGTGCATCACCTCAGCCAAGCCGCCGAGTTCGTTTCGGAGATCAGGAGGATGGGCGGTTGCGTGGCGCTCGACGATTTCGGCAGCGGATTGTCGTCGTTCGGCTACCTGAAGGCCCTGCCGGCCACCTGTTTGAAGATCGACGGCGGCTTCGTCCGCGACATGATGGAAAACACCATCGACCAGGCGATGGTGTCGGCGATCAACGAGGTCGGTCATGTCATGGGCATGACGACGATCGCCGAGTACGCCCACAGCCAGGCGATCGTCGAACGCCTGCGCGAAATGGGCGTGAACTACGCCCAGGGCTATGCCTTGGGTATCCCGAAACCCTTGGAGGAAGTCGTCCGGTGAATCCGGCGCGATGCGGAGGTTTTCTTCGACGCGATCCTCAATCCACCGAAGCCCAACGAGCCGCTTGGCGAAGCATCATGACAGGGCGGCATTTTCTTGCGGCGAATCGCTACTGGACCGCTACCTGCAAAGGCAGGCGAGCCAGGATGTCAAGCGGCGGATAGCCCGCGTGTTCGTTGCGGTCGACGAAAACGTGCCCGATCGCGTTATCGGGGACGAACTGCCGGCGGGAATCGCAAAAAAAAGCTCCCGAAGCATCCGATTCCCGCCGCGTTGATCGGTCGTGTTGCCGGCTCGCAAATGAACGTCGTTCAAAAAAACCATTGCAAACTAAACGGCGTCTGACCTATTGAACGTCGTTCAATTTGCTGAATGGAATGCAAGGTGGGACGCAGATCGGATCATTCAAAGGAGGAGCTGTACGAACTGGCGTTGCAGGCCGCCCGGGAGATCATCGACGCGGATGGACCCCGCGCGCTGACCGCTCGAAACGTCGCCGGCGCCATCGGATATTCGCCGGGTACGCTCTATAATCTATTCGAAAACCTTGACGACTTGATCACCCATCTCAACGGCCGCCTGCTTGACGAGATGGGCGACGCCCTCGCCGGGACCCCTGTTGGCGATGACACCAGCGAAAACCTGATGCTCCTCCTTCATCGATACCTCTCGTTTATCGGCGAGCGGGCCAATCTCTGGAACCTCGTTTTTGAGCACACCATTCCCGGAGACCGGGTGCCGACTTGGTATCGGCGAAAGGTCGAGAAGGTTATCTCGATTTTGGAAGGCGCGCTGGCTCCAGCCTTCCATTGCATCGACGGTGAAGGCCCGAACCGCTCCGCCCGCGTCCTTTTGGCGAGCCTCCATGGCATCTGGTCGTTGGGTTCCAGCGGCAAGCTCGATATGATGACCTCCGAGACGACAACGGAAATGGCGGAAAATCTGATCGCCACCTATGTTGCGGGGATCGAGGCATGTCGGGAGCACGGCAATGCTTGTTGAGACCTTCCGCGACGGTCTCCCGGCCCACAAACCCGTTGATGATGCGAAAGACCATCCGGCAACCGACCTTCCGGAGCCCGCTCGCGTGAAGGACAGGAGAGCAGCGAAATGACCGAGTCACAGTTTCACCTTTTCCGCTCGCGGCGATTTCTGCCTTTGTTTGTCACGGTCATCCTCGGCGCTACCAACGACAATCTTTTCAAGAACGCGATGGTGATCCTTGTCCTCTATTTCATCGCGGGACAGGCGCCGGTCGGCGATGCCGTTCTCGTCACCGTGGCCATGGGTTTGTTCATTCTGCCGTTTTTTCTGTTCTCCGCGACGGCCGGTCAGCTTGCCGACAAATTCGAGAAGTCGCGGCTGGTCCGATGGATCAAGCTTGCCGAGATCGCCATCATGGTCTTGGGCGCGCTCGGCCTTGCGCTCGGCGATACTTACTTTCTTCTCGCCGTCCTGTTCCTGATGGGTACCCAGTCGACCTTCTTCGGTCCCGTCAAATACAGCATATTGCCGGCGGTACTGAGGGAGGATGAACTGATCGGCGGCAACGCCATTGTCGAGGCGGGCACCTTCCTTGCCATCCTGCTCGGCACCATTGCCGGTGGCCTGCTTATCGCGCTCGACAACGGGGTCACCATCGTGGGAGCGAGCGTGCTCGGTCTCGCCATCGTCGGGTGGCTCGGCAGCCTGGGAATTCCTCGCGTTGAGTCGCCGCAGCCCGACCTTGTGATCAACCCCAACTTCCTGACGGAAACGGTCCGTCTGATCGGTCGCACGACTCGGATTCGCTCGGTCTTCCTGTCCATTCTCGGTATCTCCTGGTTCTGGCTGATCGGCGCCACGCTGCTGGCGCAGTTTCCGAACTACGCCAAGACGGTGTTCAACGGCGACAACTACGTCGTCACCTTCTTTCTCATGCTCGCGACCGTTGGCATCGCCGCCGGATCGATGCTGTGTAATTCGCTGTTGAAGGGAGAAATTTCCGCGCGGTATGTGCCGGTCGCGGCTCTCGTCCTCACCCTCTTCCTCGGTGATATGTGGCTGGCAAGCCCGGATCCGCAGACCTGGACGGAACCGACAATTGGTCTCGCGGCGTTTCTCGGGGTTCCTGCGAACTGGCGAATCATCATCGACCTATTGGGCGTTACGGTCTGCGGCGGCATCTTTTCCGTGCCGCTCTATGCCATCATGCAGAGTGAAAGCAACGAAGCCGATCGCTCGCGGATCATCGCCGGCAACAACGTCCTCAACGCCCTGTTCATGGTCGTGGGCTCTCTCGTCGCAAGCGCCGTCCTGCTCATGGATTACAGCGTCCCCGACATCTTTCTGGTCCTTGCCATCGGCAACTTCCTCGTCGCCATTTACATTTGCAAGCTTCTGCCCGAGACGGTGATCAAGGCCGTCGTCGCCACGATCCTGCGTACCCTCTTCCGGGTCGAGGTGCGCGGTGTGGAAAACTATACCGCCGCCGGGGGTCGGGCCGTCGTCGTTGTCAATCATGTCTCGTTCCTGGACGGACTGCTGATCGCGGCGCTGCTGCCCGGCAAGCCCACGTTCGCCGTCAACACCGACATGACCGAGACATGGTGGGCGAAGCCGCTGCTGTCGCTGGTGGATGTCTTCGCCCTCGATCCCAGCAACCCCCGGTCGCTGAAATCGTTGATCAAGGTGGTCCGCGACGAAAACCGTAAATGCGTGATCTTCCCCGAGGGCCGCATCACTGTCACCGGCGCGCTGATGAAGATCTACGAAGGTCCCGGTCTGGTGGCCGACAAGGCCGACGCGCCCATCGTCCCCATCCGCATCGACGGCGCCCAGTACAGTCCGTTCTCGCGGCTCAAGGGCAAGGTGCGGATCCGGCTCTTCCCCAAGATTACCATCACCGTGCTGGCGCCCCGGAAGTTCGACGTGCCGGCGGAGATCGTTGGCCGGGCCCGCCGCCAGATTGCCGGCGTCAAGCTGTACGACGTGATGACCGATCTGATCTTCGAGACCAGCGACACGGACAAGACCCTGTTCAACGCATTGGTTGACGCCACCCGGATCCATGGCACAGGCACGTTGGTGGTGGAAGATATCGAACGATCTCCCGTCAGCTACCGTCGTCTCCTGCTCGGCAGCGCCGTGCTCGGTCGAAAGATCGCCGCTCTGTCGGACAAGGGCGAAAGGGTGGGCGTCCTGCTGCCGAATTCGAAGGGCGCCGCGGTCACGTTTTTCGCGCTTCAGGCCTTCGGCCGAGTTCCGGCCATGCTCAACTTCTCGACCGGCACCACCAGCATGATTTCGGCGTTGACGGCGGCGGAAATCAAAACGGTCCTGACTTCGCGTCGCTTCATCGATCGGGCGAAGCTTGAAGCCACGGAGGCTGCGCTGGCGGAGAAAGCCAATGTCGTCTACCTCGAAGACTTGGCTGCCTCCATCGGCGGCGTCGACAAGCTGCGCGCCTTGCTTGCCAGCCACATGCCGAGGCTCTTTCACAATCGGTTCCAGGCAAAGCCCGACGATCCCGCCGTGGTGCTGTTTACCTCCGGTTCCGAAGGCGCGCCGAAGGGTGTGGTGCTGAGCCACCGCAACATCCTCTCGAACGTCAATCAGCTTGCCGCCCGGGTCGACTTCAGTGGGGCGGACACGGTGTTCAACGCCCTGCCGGTGTTCCATTCCTTCGGCCTCACCGGTGGGATGCTGCTGCCCATGCTTTCAGGCATCAGGACCTTCTTGTATCCCTCGCCGCTGCACTACCGGATTATTCCGGCGTTGGTCTACGACACCAATGCGACCATCATGTTCGGGACCGATACTTTCCTCACCGGCTATGCTCGCGAGGCCCATCCCTATGATTTCTATAGTTTGCGCTATGTTTTCGCGGGAGCCGAGAAGGTCAATGACCGGACCCGCCTGATCTGGTCGGAGAAGTTCGGTCTTCGTATCCTCGAAGGCTATGGGGCGACCGAGACCTCGCCGGCGCTTACCATCAACACGCCCATGCATTACCGCGCCGGTACGGTGGGCCGTTTTCTACCCGGCATGACCTATGAACTGGAACCCGTTGCCGGCGTGGAGCGCGGCGGGCGCCTGATTGTCCAGGGGCCCAACGTGATGCTGGGGTATTTGAAGGACGACGCGCCCGGCGTGCTGCAGCCGCCGGAGAACGGCCGCTACGACACCGGCGACATCGTGTCCGTGGACGCCGAAGGCTTCGTTACCATCGAGGGGCGGGCCAAGCGGTTCGCCAAGATCGCCGGCGAGATGGTGTCGCTGACGGCCGTCGAAGGGCTCGCCGCCACCGTGTGGCCCGACACCATGCACGCCGCCGTCAGCATTCCCGATGCCCGCAAGGGCGAACAGATCATCCTCCTGACCGACAATCCGGCCGGTGACCGCTCGGACCTGATCAAGCACGCCCGGAGCAACGGCGTTTCCGAACTCTACATTCCGCGCACCGTGCGGGTTGTCGATGCGGTGCCGGTGCTGGGAACGGGTAAAATTGATTATGCGAGCATTCAGGCTCTGGTCGCTCCAGACCAATGAGTCCTTCGCAATTTCAAGCGGCGGAATTCGACAAGAACCGACGAACGGGACGGTGGCGTCGCAAGGTTGGTGAAAAAGGATTGGAACGGCGAGATCGTCTGGCCGGACGCGTTCATCCCCGCGACCAACCCGCGACATCCACGTCTTGGCGTTTCCACTGAAAGACTTTAGATGGTGTAGTCGCGGTGTCGGGGGCGGCGGTTGTCCGAGGATGTCGCCATGTTGCAAGGCGGGAATCGACCGTGAAATCCGAATTCATCTTCGACAAGGCGCCCTTTGCGTCCGCCCATGCGTCGACGATCGCCGAGACGGACGCCGGGCTGATCGCCTCCTGGTTCGGCGGGACTCGTGAGGGGAATCGTGACGTCACCGTCTGGGTTTCGCGCCGGGAGGGGGGCCGATGGTCGGATCCGGTCGAGGTCGCCGACGGGGTGGGGGACTGGCGCAGGCGGTTCCCGTGCTGGAACCCGGTGCTGCATCAGCCGGCCGCCGGCCCGCTGCTGCTGTTCTACAAGGTCGGCCCCAGCCCCAGCCGTTGGTGGGGCATGCTGATCACGTCCGAAGACGGCGGGCGAACCTGGTCGCCGCCGCGCCGGTTGCCCGACGGGATCCTCGGTCCGATCAAGAACAAGCCGATCGAGCTCGACGCCGGCTACCTCCTCTGTCCGTCGAGTTCGGAGCATGACGGCTGGCGCGTCCACCTGGAGGGCACGCCGGATCTGGGAGAGACCTGGCAGCATTCCGGGCCCCTGAACGTCGGTGGGACGTTCAAGGCGATCCAGCCCTGCATCCTCACTCATCCCGGGGGCAAGATGCAGATCCTTTGTCGGAGTCGGCAGGGGGTGATCACCGAATGCTGGACCGAGGACGGCGCAAACTGGACGGAAATGCAACCGACCACGCTGCCCAATCCCGACAGCGGCATCGACGCGGTGACGTTGAACGACGGACGGGCGCTCCTGGTCTACAACCACGCGAGCAGGAGATGGAAGCGCTACCCGCTCAACGTGGCGATCTCGTCGGACGGCAAGCGCTGGCGGGCCCTTCGGGTGCTGGAGGATCGGCCCGGCGAATACTCATACCCGGCGATGATCCAGGGACGGGACGGCTTGGTGCACATCGCCTACACCTGGAACCGCAAGCGGATCAAATACGCCGTCCTCGATCCCGCGGACTTCGCCTTCTCCGACATCCGCGGCCACACGTGGCATTACTAGCACCGGCTCATTTTTCGAGGGAGCGATGATTCGCCCTGGGATGCTCGGGCTTTTGTGGAGTTCGCGGAAACGAGCCATTTGTCCGCCCTGGCGTCCAGTAGTTCGCGGACTTCCTCGATGAGTTCACTTCCGCTGATCTGGTCCAAAATTCGACCGCGTTTGACATGGACGTGGTCGATGAGCTTGCCGCCTTTGCTTTCGATCAGATTACGAAACGCATCAATCTCTTCGGGTTTGAAACGGCTGTTGAAGGTATTGAACAGAACAACGGCCTTGCTACGGAAGTCGCAGTCCCCGGCTACCGTCCAGAGGGGTCGCGCCGGCCGGTACCACCAGATCAGGGCTCCAAGGAATATCAGTCCGTAGGCGCCGGTA
>JAUXFS010000307.1 GCA_030622775.1 Rhodospirillales bacterium
GGACGACGGCTTCGATTTTGGGATTCGCGGCGGCCGTCATCCGGTGGTCGAGGTGGCGTTGACGCAGAGCCACGAATCCACCTTCATCGCCAACGACTGCGACCTTGCGGAAGGCCAGCGGCTGTGGCTGCTGACCGGACCGAACATGGCCGGCAAGAGCACCTTTCTGCGCCAGAACGCGTTGATCGCGGTGCTTGGCCAGATCGGCTCGTATGTCCCGGCGGGCGATGCGCGGTTCGGCGTCGTCGATCGCCTGTTCTCCCGCGTCGGCGCCGCCGACGACCTCGCCCGCGGGCGGTCGACGTTCATGGTCGAGATGGTCGAAACCGCGGCGATCCTCAACCAGGCCGGGTCGCGGGCGCTGGTGATCCTCGACGAAATCGGCCGCGGCACCGCGACCTTCGACGGGTTGTCGATCGCCTGGGCGGTGATCGAGCACCTGCACGAGGTCAACCGCTGCCGCGCGCTGTTCGCCACCCACTACCACGAACTGACCGCGCTGGCGGCGAAGCTGCCGAGCCTGGCCTGCCATACCATGCGGGTCAAGGAGTGGCGGGACGACGTGGTGTTTCTCCACGAGGTGGCGGCGGGCGCCGCCGATCGCTCCTACGGGATCCATGTCGGTCGGTTGGCGGGGCTTCCGCCCGCGGTCGTCGTCCGCGCGGAGCAGGTGCTCGATACCCTGGAGAAGGGCGAGCAGTCGTCGGCCGTCACCCGGCTTGCCGATGACCTTCCGCTGTTCGCCGCGGCGGAACGAATGTCGCCGACGCCGGCATCTTCCCCGGTCGAGGAGGAACTGACGGGTGTCGCCGTGGATGATCTCAGCCCGCGCCAGGCGCTGGAGCTGATCTACAGGCTGAAAGGGATGATCTGATCCGCCGAACCGCCGCAAGGCGGCGTTCCGTCACCGTGGATGGCAACAAAATCGTGGCAAGTCTCTCGTCCGGCTTATATTAGAGGACGAACCGTTGGAGGCGTGATGTACCGCGTCAAGAACCGTCGCGCCATAATCAACCGCAAGGCCCTTGTTCGCGAACTCGAGGAACAGGTGAGCTGGGGCGGCTATGCGTCGAGCAAACGCAACAACCACCTGCAAATTCTGAAGGCGGCCCTGTATCGCGGTGTCGGTGAGGTGCGCCGGCGCTTCGAGGAGGAGAACGCCAAGGGCGCGGCGGTGGTGCGCGCCAATTCCTATCTCGTCGATCAGCTCGTACGCACCCTTTACGACTTCGCCCATACCCACGTCTATCCGGTCGCCAACCCGACCACCGGAGAGCAGGTGTCGATCGTCGCCACCGGCGGCTACGGCCGGGGGGAACTGTCGCCGTTTTCCGACATCGACCTGATGTTCCTGATTCCCTACAAATCCACCCCCCACACCGAGCAGATCGTCGAGTACATGCTCTACGTGCTGTGGGATCTGGGTCTCAAGGTGGGGCACGCCACCCGCTCCGTCGACGACTGCGTCCGCCTGGCCAAGTCCGACCTCACCATCCGCACCAGTCTGCTCGAGTCCCGCTGGTTGTGCGGCGATCGCGCGCTCTATCGGAGCTTCGAGCGCCGGTTCATGAAGGACGTGGTTTCCGGAACCGGCGCCTGGTTCGTTCAGGCGAAACTCGCGGAACGGGACGCCCGCAACGAGCGGATGGGCGATACCCGCTACGTGCTGGAGCCCCACATCAAGGAAGGCAAGGGCGGGTTACGGGACCTTCAGACGCTGTTCTGGATCGCCAAATACCTATACCAGGTCAAGGACATGGGGGAACTGGTCGCTCCCGGGGTCTTCACCGAGGCCGACGCCCGCCACTTCAGGAACGCGGAAAACTTCCTGTGGACGGTCCGCTGTCACCTTCATTACGTGGCGGGCCGGCCCGAGGAAAGGCTGACCTTCAACGTCCAGGAGCACATCAGCGACAGCCTCGGCTATACCGACCGCGCCGGCGCCCGGGGCGTCGAACGGTTCATGAAGCACTATTTCCTCGTCACCAAGACGGTCGGCGATCTGACCCGCGTTCTTTGCGCGGTGCTCGAGGAGGAGCAGAAAACACCGCGGTTCCGCTTGCGGCTTCCTTCATTTCCGCTGTTTCGCCGGCCGCCCGAGGGTTTCAGGTTCGACAGCGGCCGGCTGAAGGTGATGTCCGAGGACGCCTTCGCGACGGATCCGGTCAAGCTGCTCCGGCTGTTCCACGAGGCCCAGCGCCAGGGGCTCGACATTCATCCCCATACGTTGCGGCTGGTTCACCAAAGTCTCAGGCTGATCAACGGATCGCTGCGCGCCGATCCCGAGGCCAATCGCCTGTTCATGGAGATGCTGACCTCCGGGAACGATCCGGAAACCACCCTCAGGCGCCTCAACGAGGCCGGCGTTTTTGGTCGCTTCATCCCCGACTTCGGTCGTGTCGTCGCTCAGATGCAGTACGACATGTACCACGTCTATACCGTCGACGAGCATACGATCCGCGCCATCGGCATCCTCCACCGGATCGAAAAGGGCGAGCTCGAGGATGCGCATCCGGCGGCCAGCGCCGTCGTCGGCGAGATCCGGTCGCGTCGCGCGATGTATGTGGCGGTGCTTCTCCACGATATCGCCAAGGGCCGCCAGGGAGATCACTCGGAAATCGGCGCGGAGATCGCCCTCGAGCTCTGTCCGCGGCTCGGCCTCGACGACTGGGAGACGGAAACGGTGTCCTGGCTCGTGCGCCACCATCTACGGATGAGCAACACCGCCTTCAAACGCGACGTGGACGACCCGAAGACGGTGAGCGACTTCACCGACCAGGTGCAGTCGCCGGAGCGCCTGCGGATGCTGCTGGTGCTGACTCACGCCGACATCAGCGCGGTCGGGCCGGGCATCTGGAACGCCTGGAAATCGGGGCTCTTGCGGGAGCTGTTCTACCGCGCTCTCGAACAAATGGAAATGACCGGAGGTCAACCGGCGGAGCGCCGCACGCAGCGGGTGGAGCGCGCCCAGGCGCGTCTGCGGGAACGATTGACCGACTGGCAGGAGGAGATGCGCGAGCGATTCATCGGCCGCGGCTACTCGGACTACTGGCTGGCCTTCGACGCCGACACCCATGTTCGCCACTTCCATCTGATGCGTGAAGCGGAAACCGAGGAGCGCCCGCTGCGGATCGAGACTTTTCACTACCCGGAACGCGACGTCACCGAGATCATCGTCTACGCGCCCGACCATCCGGGCCTGTTCGCCCGCATTGCCGGCGCGATGGCTCTCAGTGGCGCCTCGATCGTCGATGCCAAGATCATGACCCTTGCCAACAGCATGGCGCTCGACACTTTCTCGATCCACAAACCCGGCGGTGGCCCGGTCGACAGCCCGGGGCGCATCCACAAGCTTTCGAGCCGGATCGAAGAAGCGATCGCCGGGAAACTGCACACGGCTCGGGAACTGGAAGCGGTCCGCGCCCGGGCGCTGCCCACCCGCACCCGCGTGTTCAAGGTTCCACCGGCGGTGTTCTTCGACAACAAGGCCAGCAAGAACCATACGGTGATCGAGGTCAACGGCCGCGATCGCGTCGGATTCCTCCATGACATTACCTCGACCCTGACCGCGGTCGGCCTGCAAATCGTCAGCGCCCACATCTCCACCTATGGCGAGCGGGTGGTCGACGTCTTCTATGTCAAGGACGTGTTCGGCCTGAAGATCGAGCAGGAGGTCAAGCTCGAGCGCATCGAGCAACGGCTGCTCGAGGCCATCGAACCTCCCGAGGCGACGTCGTCCAAAGATCCGAACAGCGCCGCGGCGGAATAGGCGCTTAGCGTTTGCCTTGACGTCCAATGCATCGACTCAATCGGACGGACTCTAAGGATTCTGTGGGCTTTCGTAGGTGTATGATGTTTCATTGTTTGCGTCTTTGCACTAGCCCAACCCCTCGTCGTCATCGCGAGGAGCGTAGCGACGCGGCGATCCAGAAATCCCCGCCCGATGGCGCCAAC
>JAUXFS010000533.1 GCA_030622775.1 Rhodospirillales bacterium
GACCCTTCCCTCGTGAAAAAGGGCGACAGCGTCGGACCAGGCGCAGGCGAGGTCGACGTCGTGGGTGGTGTAGACGATGGTGGTTCCACCCTCGACCAGATGGCCGAGCGCCGCCAGCAGGTGGGCGACACCGTGGGTGTCCAGGCCGCCGGTCGGTTCATCGAGGGCCAGCACCCTTGGCTTCATCGCCAGGACGCCGGCGATCGCGACCCTTTTCCTCTGCCCGAAGCTGAGCATATGGATTGGTCGCCGTGCCAGGTCGGTGATACGCATCGCAGCCAGCGCCTCCTCGACCCGATCCTTCGCCTCCCGTTCCGTCAGGCCCAAATTCAGCGGGCCGAAGGAGACGTCCTGATAGACGCTGCCGGCAAACAGCTGGTCATCGGGGTCCTGCAGAACGAGGCCGACCGTCGCCCGCCACCGGGTCAGCGACCGCCGATCGTAGGCGACCGGCCGCCCCTCCAGCCACACCTCGCCGCCACCCGGGCGGAGGGTCCCGTTGAGATGCATCAACAGGGTGGTCTTGCCGGCACCGTTGGGGCCCAGAATGGCCAGCCGGCCTCCCTCGGGAACATCGAGATCGAGCCCCTCGAGCGCGTCGATCCCGCCCGGATAGGTGAACCGGAGACCACGAGCCGAGAGGATCACTGACCCAGGCTCCCGATCGCGGTCCATCCCAGTGACGCGGCCACGATCAGGCCTTCGAGCATCAGCGCTCCGATCAGAAAGCGAACCGACAGGATGTACGGCGGCGACAGTACTCTGAGATCACCACCATAGGCGCGGGCGGCAAGACCGCTCTCCATCCGCGCCGCCCGATCGAGGCAGCGGGGAAGCAACGCCGCCGCCAACAGGCCGGCGGACCGGAGCGAACGGCGAAACCCCGAATACCCCATGCGGCTCGTCTGCGAGACCCGCCCACGTTCGGCGGCATCAACGATCACCATGATGAAGCGATAGATGAGCAGGGTGATGTCGACGATCGCCGCAGGCACCCGGACCCGCCGCAACAGGCCGAGAAGATCGGTGAGCGGCGTGGTCAGGACCATCAGCAGCAGCGACGCGGTCGCCGCCATGGCGCGAAGAGAAACCTCGATCGCCGTCTCCACTCCCGCCGGCGACCACGTGATCGCCGGCCCCGCTCCGTCCAACCGCACGGACAGGGTGAGGACAACGCCGCCACTGATCAGGAAAGCCGCCGGCAACGCCAGAACGCGAAAATAGTCGACGACCGGCGTTCGGGCACCGAACACCGTGGCGGCGGCGGCGGCGGCCAGGATCAGCACCGCTCCCGGAACCGGCGGCAGGACCACGCTGAGGACCAGCAATCCGCCGCTGAGGAGCAGCTTTTCGCCGGGGTGTCTGTCGGTCCACCGATTGGTATGAGCGAGGCGGTCAATAAGATGCATCGCCCTCGGCCGCGCGCCGCCCCTTCGCCTCGCCGCGGCGAAGCCCGATGTAGTAGCCGAGAAGGCCGGCACCGAGGGCCGCCTGAAGCATGAACAACAAACTCTCGATTTCCTTGCTCGGCGGCTCCCAAATGGCGGTGAACCACGGTTTGTAGTCGGGCCGGATCTGATGGATCGCATCCTGCGCCTGGCCATCGGCGCCGCCGAACACCTCTTCACCATCGAACGACATGAACAGCGGGATCGATGCCAGAACCACCGCCGCCAAGAGGAGGATCAGGTTGCGGCGTGCCATCACGGCGCCTCCCTGGCCAACAGCGATAGGCTCTTGAGTTCCGATCCGCTGTACGACGTCAGCACGTTGACCACGACCACAGTCAACAGTCCCTCGATGATCGCCAACGGCACCTGGGTGAACGCGAAAATCGCCCCGAACTTGGCGAACGAACCGGTGATTCCGCTCGCCGGATCGGGAAACGCCACCGCCAGTTGGGCCGAGGTCACGATGTAGGTCGAGAGATCCCCGAAGGCGGCGGCAAGGAACACCGCGACGGCGAGGGATCCACCCACGCCTCGCACCAGTCGGAAAAAACCGTACGCCACGTAAGGACCGACCACCGCCATCGAAAACACGTTGGCGCCGAGGGTGGTCAGCCCGCCGTGGGCGAGAAGCAGGGATTGGAACAGAAGCACGATGGTGCCGAGCAGCGTCATCACCCCGGGGCCGAACAGGATCGCGCCGAGACCGGTTCCGGTCGCGTGCGAGCAGCTTCCGGTGACCGACGGAATCTTCAGCGCCGACAGCACGAACGCGAACGCCCCCGAAGCCGCCAGCAACAGCTTCGTTTCCGGATGCTTCTTGACGATCCTTACCAGCCGGTATCCGCCATAGGCCACGAACGGTGCCGACACGACCGTCCAGGCAACCGCATGAGAGGCTGGAAGATACCCCTCCATAATATGCACAAAACCCTCCTCCGCCCGCATCAGGCTTCTTCTGGATGCGCCGCCGTGAAGGAAGAGACTTGGGACTCGCGAGCACGCTTACTATCGTTACTCGCTTCCGGTTGACCCCGCCCGCAAGCGCCGCATCGATACAGTGACGGCAGGTCTCCTGGCTCGCGAGTCTCTGCTTTCGCCCGGCCTTCCCGGTCAAGTCGGATCGTA
>JAUXFS010000062.1 GCA_030622775.1 Rhodospirillales bacterium
GCTCCGACAGGACGCCCTACGGGTCGTGTTTCCGGCTTCCTCGGCAGGAGGGGCCGCGCGGCGGTGCTGGCGCATCGTCAAGCGGTTCCGACGCCCCGAGGATGCGGGAAACACGATCACAATGGGTCACTATCAACGCCGATTGGCACTAAATGAGCGCAGCTAATCGCCTTTCAGGGATCCTGTTCAAGGAATGGCGAATGCAAATGGTGCTATTGCGGAGCGAGGAACGTCCAACCCGAGGAGATGACGACGGCGTTGACCAGATCGATGAAGAACGCGCCAACAAGGGGAACGACCAGAAACGCTTGCGGCGAGGGACCATGCTTGTCGGTCAGGGCCGACATGTTGGCGACCGCGGTCGGGGTCGCCCCGAGCGACATGCCGAGGAGGCCACCCGTCATCACGGCCGCATCATAGGTTCTTCCCAGTACGCGAAAAGCGACCACATAGGCCAGCAGTACCATGGCGCAGACCTGAATCAACAGGACGATCGCCAATGGCCCCGCTGCGTCGCGCAGTGTCCAAAGCTCGAGCGACATCATGGCGCGCACCAGAAACAAGGCGAGCGCGAGCTCGGCGATCAAAGCCATCGCCGGCGTATGCATCGGCCAGTTCAGTTTCGGCCGCATTGCCGGTCCGAGGTTGCCGATCAGGATACCCGAGAACAAAGCGGTCACGAATTGCGGTAAAGACAATCCGGTATGCGCGATCAACGCGTTCAGCTGTTCACCCACGGCAATCGAAACAGCGATGACCAGCAGCGAAGCCAGGAAGTTCGGGACACCAATGCTCACCTTGGCCTCTTGCTCACGCGGTAGATTGAGCGCGTAGTCCTGTTTGTCCGTCGGCTGCAGCTTGTGTTTTACGATAAGGAAATGGCCAACCGGGCCGCCGACAAGGCCTCCGGCAACAAGCCCAAATGTGGCCGCGGTAATCCCGATAGTGCCGGCGGCCGGAGATATTTGCTCGAAGGTCGATGTCCAGGCCGCCGCCGTGCCATGGCCACCGATCAAGGAGATCGAGCCCGCCATCATCCCGAGCACTGGTTCACGATCCAGCCCGTATGCGACCAGGACCCCAACCACGTTCTGGATAAGAACGGCGACCACGGCGATGGCCAGAAGAATTGCCAGCGGTCGCCCACCTCTCGTCAGGTCGGTGAGCCGGGCATTGAGACCGACCGTGGAAAAGAAGGCCAGCAGCAGGGTGTCGCCGGCGACGAAGTCGAAGTCGATATCGGCAAAGGCGCGCAGAACCGCCAAGCCGACCGCGAGCACCAGACCGCCGGTCACAGGCTCCGGGATACTGTAAGTCCGGAGTGGCGCGATGCGATTGGTAAGCCAGCGTCCGAAAAAAAATCCGCCGACCGCGACGAGTAGAGTCGTGTTCCCATCGAGAGTTATGGTTTCAATCGACATTTCCCAGGTGATCCCCCAACTTCGCTCCAACGATGCGGTACAGGCCGTTTCGATAAAGCATCTACCGTGTTTCAGCCCAAACGTCACAAAAAAAGGATTATCCAATCGTGCATGTCGGTCCGGTCACGGGCGATTTCGTCTGATCCGGGTTGAGCTCTTCGTCCCTCATCCCGGCCCTTCCTCTATCCAGCCAACCGCCGGAGCTGGTCCTCGCGGTCAAGTCCGAGTGGTCGATTGCGGCGATGGAGATGGGCGGTGGAGATGGTGCGTACCATGGGTCCCTTGTTCGCCATATAATGTGCCGTGACCCGAAATCGAATCGTGGGAACCGAGAAATGGCCCTGGACCAGGAAACGCTGAACCAACTCCTCGACACCGTGTCGCGCTTCGTGCGCGAGCGGCTGGTGCCGCTTGAAGACAAGGTCGCGGAGGATGACGCCATCCCCGACGAGATCCGCGGGGAAATGCGCGCGCTGGGCTTGTTCGGCATGTCGATTCCCGAGGAATACGGCGGTCTCGGCCTGACCATGGAAGAAGAGGTGCGGCTCGCCTTCGAGTTGGGCCGGACGTCGCCGGCGTTTCGATCGATGATCGGCACCAACAACGGCATCGGCTCCCAGGGCCTGGTCATCGACGGCACCGACGAGCAGAAACGGCGCTACCTGCCGAAGATCGCTTCCGGCGAGATCATCGCCTGCTTCGCCCTGACCGAGCCCGACGCCGGGTCCGACGCGGCCTCGTTACGCACGTCGGCGCGCCGCGACGGTGACAGCTATGTGCTCAACGGCACCAAGCGCTACATCACCAACGCCCCGGAGGCGAGCCTGTTCACCGTGTTCGCCCGCACCGATCCCGCCAACCCGGGAGCCGGCGGCGTCTCCGCCATTCTGGTCGAGGGCGGGACTCCGGGGCTGTCCCTCGGCAGGAACGACCGCAAGATGGGGCAACGCGGCGCCCATACCTGCGACGTGATGTTCGAGGATTGCCGGGTACCGGCGACGGCGATCATCGGCGGCGTCGAGGGGCAGGGGTTCAAGACGGCGATGAAGGTCCTGGATCGCGGTCGGCTCCATATCTCCGCGGTCAGCGTCGGCATCGCCGAACGGCTGATCCGCGACAGCCTTGCGTATGCACTGGAACGCAAACAGTTCGGCAAATCGATCGCCGAGTTCCAGCTTGTCCAGGCGATGCTCGCCGACAGTCGGACCGAAGCCTATGCCGCCCGCTGCATGGTGCTCGACGCCGCCCGGCGTCGCGACGCGGGTGAGAACGTCGGCACCGAGGCCGGTTGCTGCAAGCTGTTCGCCACCGAGATGGTCGGGCGCGTCGCCGATCGGGCGGTGCAGATCCACGGTGGAGCCGGCTACATCGCCGACTATGGCATCGAGCGCTTCTACCGCGACGTCAGGCTATTTCGCATCTACGAGGGAACCAGCCAGATCCAGCAACTGGTGATCGCCCGCAACATGATCCGCGAAGCCCGTTCGTGAGCGATGTCGCCCGCATCATCGCCGGGTTGCCGCGGCGGATCAGCCACGCCCCGCGGGCGTGGGCGGACCGGGCGCCGGAATCTCCCGCGCTGCGGGCGGAAGACGCGACCCTCACTTACGGCGAGTTGAAGGCGGCGGTCATCGCCGCCAGGGATGTCCTCCTCGGTCTCGGGGTGCGGCCTGGCGACCGGGTGATGATCGTCAACGAGAACAGCATCGCCCTGGTCGCCCTGATCTTCGCGGCAAGCGAGGTGGATGCCTGGGCGGTGGTCGTCAACGCCCGCCTGTCGCCTCGCGAGATCGACGTCATTCGCGATCACTGCCGGCCGCGCCGGGTTTTCTACACCGTTGCCGTTTCGCCGGAAGCGCGCGCCCACGCCGACCGGCACCGGGCCGCCCCCCTTTGCATCGACGGGATCGAACCGCTGGCCGTGGGCGCGGCGGCCGTGTGCGATGTCGAGCCGGTCCATCCCGAAGCCGAGCGCCAGGTGGCGGCCCTCATCTACACCTCCGGAACCACCGGTGATCCCAAGGGGGTGATGCTCACCCACCGCAACCTGCTCTACATCGCCGGCGTCTCCGGATACCAGCGCGGCCTTGTCGCCGCCGACCACGTTTATGCCGTATTGCCGCTCTCGCATTCGTTCGGGCTGGCATCCACATTCCTCGGGACCATCTACGCCGGCGGTTGCCTGGAGCTGGTGCCGCGTTTCGATCCGGCCCAGCTGGCGGCGGCACTGGCCTGCGGCATCACCGTGTTTCAGGGCGTGCCGGCGATGTATGCCCGGCTGATGGAGTACGCCCAGGTCAACGGCATCCTGCTCGAGGCGCCTCGGCTCCGCTATCTCTCCACCGGAGGCGCGCCCTTGGACCTCACGCTCAAGGCCCGGGTCGAGGAAACCTTCGGCCTCGGCCTCAACAACGGCTACGGGCTGACCGAGTGCTCGCCGACGGTCTCCCAGACCTTGATCGACAACCCGCGATCCGACGACTCGGTGGGACCGCCGCTGCCGGGGGTGGAGATCCGCATCGTCGATCCCGCCGGGCGGGATCTCGGACCGGGAGAGGTGGGCGAGGCATGGGTGCGTGGCCCCAACGTCATGGCCGGTTATTACCGGGATCCCGAGGCCACTTCCCGGGTGCTCACCGGAGACGGCTGGTTGCGAACCGGAGATCTGGCCCGCCGCGAAGCGGACGGCTACCTGTTCCTCGTCGGCAGGTCGAAGGAACTGATCATCCGCTCGGGCTTCAACGTCTATCCGCCGGAAGTCGAGTGCGTCCTCAACGATCATCCGGCGGTGACCCACTCCGCCGTCGTCGGCCGACGGATCGAAGCCAACGAGGAGGTTGTCGCGTTCGTGCAACGCAAGTCGGGCTGTACGGTTTCGGAGGCCGAACTTGGCGCGTATGCCGCCGATCGGCTGGCGCCCTACAAGGTGCCGACGGCGATTGTCGTCATGGAGGTGTTGCCGGCGGGACCAACCGGCAAGATACTGAAGAAAAGGCTGGCCGAAATGGCCGAGGGGATGGGGCAGGCGAACCGATGACGATACCGGTGGACTCGGGTTTCCAGGCGTTGATCGGTTACAGCATCGTCGAGTGGAGCGAGGGCCTGGCGGTTGCCGAACTGGCGATCGGCCCGCAGCATCTCAACCGCAGCGGTGTCCTGCACGGCGGCGTGCTGACCACGCTGATCGATACGGTCTGCGGCTATGCCGGTTGCTACTGCCCGGTTCCGGGACGGGTGCGCCGCGCGGTGACGCTGTCGTTGACCACCAACTTCACCGGTCAGGTCGGCGAAGGCGTGCTCAAGGCGATCGGCCGCAAGCAGACCGGCGGCCGGCGCATCTTCTATTGCAGCGGCGAGATTTTCGACGGGAACGGTGCCCTGGTCGCCGTTGGCCAGGGGACGTTCCGCTACCGCTCCGGCAGCGAGAGCGAGACCGGGGTGCCGCGGTGACCCAGCTCCTGACGACACGCCTCACCGATCTGTTCGGCATCCGGCTGCCGGTTCTCGCCGGCGGGCTGCAGTGGCTGGCCAATGCCGATTACGTCGCCGCCGCGGTCAACGCCGGGATCATGGGGTTCATCACCGCGGCGAGTTTCGCCGACAACGAAGGTCTGCGGGCGGAAATCCGCCGCTGTCGGGATCTGACCGGGGGTAAGCCGTTCGGTGTCAACGTCTCGATGCTGCCGAAGCTGGCCGAAGGGGAGCGCACCGACGGCTTCTTCGACGTGATCATCGACGAGGGGGTGTCGTTCGTCGAAACCTCGGGCCGTAATCCCGAGGCCTACATCCCGCGGCTGCATGCGGCGGGGGTGAAGGTGATCCACAAGGTTCCCGCCGTGCGCTTCGCGCAAAAAGCCGAGTCGATCGGCGTCGACGCGGTCACGGTGGTCGGCGCCGAGTGCGGTGGACACCCGGGTATGGACTTGATCGGCACCTTCGTCCAGGCGGCGCTGGCGGCGCAGTCGCTCTCGATACCGCTGGTGATCGGCGGCGGCGTCGGCACCGGCGCCCAACTTGTTGCCGCCCTCGCCATGGGCGCCGACGGGGTGTTGATCGGCACCCGGTTCCTGGTCGCCGACGAGATCCCCGCCCACGGGGACTACAAGCGCCATCTCGCGAAAGCCGACGAGCGCGAAACCGAGCTGATCCTCGAGTCGGTGCGCAATACCGCCCGTGTCCTGCGCAACGAAACGACGGCGATCGTCAAGCAACTGGAAGCGCAGGGAAACGGCGACATCGAGACCCTGATGCCCTACGTCTCCGGCCAGATCGGCCGCCGGGCCTACCTCACCGGCGAGGTCGCTCGCGGCGCGCTGTCGGTCGGTCAATCGGTGGTCTTCGCCGATCGTCTCGAGCCGCTGGCCGACATCGTCGCCAAAATCGAGGAAGAAGCGATCGAGGCCCTCGATCGTCTGGGGGCGTGTTGCGAAGGGCTTTCTCTCCACCGCGTACAATCGTAGGCTCTCGGTCATGCTCAAACGGATTGCCGTCCTCGCCCTGATGATGGTGGTGGCCACGCCCGCCGGTGCCGACGTGACCGGCAAGGCGAAGGTCATCGACGCCAACACCCTGGAGATCGACGGCGAGCGGATCCGCCTCGACGGGATCGACGCCCCCGATCCGGACCAGAAATGCCTGACCGGGAACGGCAAACCTTACGGCTGCGGCACCTACGCGACCAAGAATCTCCACGGACTGGTGGTCGGTCATACCCTTAGCTGCAAGGGGCGGGAACGTGACGGTGACGGCCGCCTGATCGCGCTCTGCCGGCTCGGGCCGTTCGACCTCAGCGAGATGATGGTCGCCGACGGTTGGGCGGTCGCCGATCCGGTGCGCGGCAAGGCTTACGTCCGCGCCGAAACCGCCGCCAGGGCGCGCAAGGTCGGGATGTGGAAGGGCACGTTCGATCCGCCGTGGGAGTGGCGACGGAAACGCAAATGACATGAACCACTAGGGTTCCACGTCGTAGTCGAGCGACCCGTCGAGGATCCAGGGTTTGTAGGGCGGGTTGTTGCCGTTGTGCGGGTTCAACGTTCGCTTCAGCACGCTCGCGTGAACCGTCGGCTTGCCGTGGGTGTTCGCGTTCCACGACCGGACCTCGCGGCGGTAGAATTTGGTGAAGGCGCTGCCGCGCGAGTCGTGCATTGTCCCGTCGGGGTTTCCGTGAATTTCGACCTTTTGCCCGGGGTAGAGCTTCAGGCCATGGGCGGTCGCCTTCTCGACCATCCACCCGAGGGCAATATCGGATAGCTGTTGTTCCCGGTATCCACCGCCGACATCGGTGTGCATGCCGCAAAACCAGACCTGCTTCATGCGCTGATGCTCGGCGAGCTTGGAGTCCCATAAAGTCGGATGGAAGGTCAGCCGCTCGTCGTCGATGGCCAGGGCCTGGTAGGCGTTCTCGACACTCTCGGGAAGCCGCAGGTCGTGGTAGTGGTGCCTGAGGAAGGGAATTTTGTCGACGATCACGTCGATCGGCTTCAGCGGAATCCCCAATGCGGCGACGGTGTCCCAGACGCCAAGGAACTGGATCCGAGTCCACATCGTATGATGCTTTTCGACGAATTCGGCGGCCTTCTTCTTCCTCTTCTCGCGGTTCTTGATCTTGTAGATCCGATAGGCCCGCCCGATCAGCTCGCTTCGGGATTTCGGCAGGATGCCGAACAGGTGAATGAAGCTGGACAGGCTCCCGACCGTTGCCGCGCCGCGACTGAAGCCGAACAGGTAGATTTGGTCGCCGGCCGTGTAGTTGTCGAAGATGAACCGGTAGCAGTCCTGAATGTTCTTCGAAATTCCCATCCCGGAGACCATGCCCGTGAGTTTTCGCCAGTCGGTGCCGAGGCCGCGGTCGTAGAAAGCGATCTGTTCCGGCGATCGGTCCAGGATCATGTTGAACAGCTTGTAGATGTTGGTCGGGGCTCCTTCACCCCCCTCCTGTCCGGTTCCGTCAGAGAACACGATGATGTTCTTGGGCATGGCCATCTTCTCCCGCTCGGACACCCGGCTCTAAGCTCCCGGCATGTGCCGCCAAAGACAATGAGGATGATGCGCCCTGCCGGAAGGCTTTTCAACGTCGAGGCTTGCGGGCGCCCGGGGAATGACGGTCTTTACGCGCCGTGTTCGAGGGCGACAACGATACGGTTTGTTCCTTGCGACGACGGGGCCGTGGGTCCACATGTTTTTCAACGGGAAGGGAGGATAGCGGATGAGAGCATGCTTCGTTGGCGCGGTCGTCGTGGCGGTCTTCGGGGTGGCGGTCTTCGGGGCGGTTTTGGCCGTACCGGTGCCGGTGGATGCGCGGGACCGTGTGATCGAGACCGAACTCGGGCGGGTCGCGGTGGAGACGGTGGTCGGCGGCTTGGAGCGGCCCTGGGGCCTCGCATTCCTGCCGGACGGGCGGATGCTGGTGACCGAAAGGCCGGGGCGGCTGCGGATCGTATCGACGGCCGGCCGGCTCTCCGCGCCGGTCGCCGGCGTGCCCGAAGTGGTCTCGCGCGGTCAGGGCGGTCTGCTCGACGTGGCGCTCGACCCGGAGTTCGCGTCCACCCGTCTGGTCTATCTCGCTTATTCGGAA
>JAUXFS010000246.1 GCA_030622775.1 Rhodospirillales bacterium
AGAACGACATGGCTACGATCCGACTTCGACTTTCACCTTCTCTTTCTTGAGGAGCTTGAAGTCGGCGTAGTGTTTGGAGGAGTCCTTTTCCTGCTGGTTGGCCTGGTTTATCGCCTTCCTGGTATCACTTTCCCATTTTTCGAGCTTTTCGTCCGCGTACACGTGGCCGTCGTTGGCGCTCATCGGCCCGCCGAAAATGACCACGGCGTCGTGCGCGTCCAGGGTCTCCGGCAACGGATCGCCGATGTTCGGACACCGCACGTCGAGGACGAAGCCCCCCTCGCGCAGCAACCGCCCGATCCGCCCGGGATCGGAGGTTTTCTGGTGGACGATGAGAAGAGCTTTTCCAGTCATGTTCGCAGTCGCGCCTTCACCGCGCCTTGCCCACGGCGAGCATTCGTTCCGCCACCGCCAGGTCGTCCGGGCGGTTGACGTTGAAGAAGGGGTCGCGGGGCTCGGTGGGGAATTCGACGGTGACCAGCCGGTAGCGGGCGGTCCACAGGTCGATCTTGCGCATGTCCTCGTCGGCGAGGGCGTGGCGCAGTTCGCCGGCGAGCCGCACCGGCCACAGGCCGAAGACCGGATGGGAACGCCCGCCCGAGGCGGCGCAGGCGATGTCGGCGTTTGCTTGGGCGACCGCCGCGAGCAACCGTGGGACCAGGTCCTCGGGAAGGAATGGCGTGTCGGTGGCGAAGCTGGCGACCCAGGGGCAATCGGGCGCGTGCCCGCGCGCCCATTCCAGACCGGTGAGAATGCCGGCGAGCGGCCCGGCGAAGCCGTCGATAACGTCCGTCGCCACCGCAAGGCCGAATTCGGCGAAGCGCCCGGGGTCGCCGTTGGCGTTGAGGACCAGCGGCGAGACCTGCGGCCGCGCCCGGTCGATGACGTGATCGAGGATGGTCTTGCCGCCGAGCCGGTGCAGGCACTTGTCACCACCGCCCATCCGCCTGGCCCGGCCGCCGGCGAGGATGACGCCGGCAACCCGGGCGTTCATCTCAGGCGGCATTCTCTTCTTCTTCCATGCTCGCTTTGCGCCGGATCTTCGGCGATTCCTCCTCGACCGTGGCCTGGTCGGCGTCGTAGACGATCCGGTGCTCCCCGGCGAGGGCGATGAACCGCTTGCCCCTGGCGCGGCCGACGAGGGTGAGATCGGCGCGGCGGGCCAGATCCACCCCCCAGGCGGTGAAACCCGAGCGCGAAATCAGGACCGGGATCCGCATCTGCACCGTCTTGATGATCATTTCGCTGGTCAGCCGGCCGGTGGTGTAGAAGATCTTGCGCTCCGGGCCGATCCCGTTGAGGAACATATAGCCGGCGATCTTGTCGATGGCGTTGTGACGGCCGACGTCCTCCATGTAGATCAGCGGGCGGTCCTCCTCGCACAGCACGCAGCCGTGGATCGCCCCGGCGGCCAGGTAAAGGCTGTGGGTGGTGTTGATTTTCTTGGTCAGCGCATACAGCCACGACGTCCGCAGCACCGCGTCGGGGTCGAGGGCGACGGTCTCGAACTTCTCCATCACGTCGCCGAACACGGTCCCCTGGGCGCAACCCGAGGTCAGGGTCTTCTTTCCCAGCTTCTTTTCGTAGTTGGTCTTGCGCGCGGTGCGGACGACGACGGTCTCGATCTCCTCGTCGTAGTCGATGCCGGCGATCTCGTCGTCGGGGCGCAGCATGTTCTGGTTGAGCAGATAGCCGACCGCCAGGTAATCGGGATAGTCGCCGATGGTCATCATCGTGACGATTTCCTGGCCGTTGAGGAAAAGGGTCAACGGCCGCTCCATGACCACCGAGGTCTCGATCGCCTGGCCGTCTTGATCGACGCCGGCGAGGCGCGCGGTCAGTCGCGGGTCGGCCGGATCCGGTGCGACCAGGAATTCGTCCATCGGTGTTTCTCCTTGCGGCGGCGTTCCGTAGTCCTTGCCATATTGCTGCATATGGTGGTGTTGTTGTCGAGGATGCAAACAAAAGCCGTGTCCCTGCGTCGCCGCCATCGGCGACAAGGAATGGATCGAAGGATTCCGCTATGACTGACCTCTATGCCGCGCTCGCCGCGGCGTCATCGCTGATTTTCAGCTTCGATCGCGATCTGGTGGAGATCGTCCTCCTTTCGCTGCGCGTCAGCCTGACCGCGGTGGCCGCGGCGGCGATCATCGGTCTTCCGCTCGGAGGGGCGCTGGCGCTGTTTCCCTTTCGCGGTCGCAAGGCGGTGATGGTGGCGATCAGCGCGTTGATGGGGCTGCCGCCGGTGGTGGTCGGCCTCGTCGTCTATCTGATGCTGTCGCGGGCGGGTCCCTTCGGGGCGCTCGGGCTGTTGTTCACGCCGACGGCGATGATCATCGCCCAGTGTCTGCTGGTGATTCCGATCATCGCGGCGTTGACCCGTCAGACGGTCGAGGACCTGTGGGAGGAACTGGGGGAGCAGTTGCGCTCGCTCGGCGCCGGCCCGTGGCGGGCGCTGTGGACCTTGCTGTGGGAAGGCCGGTTCTCCCTGTTCACGGCGGTGCTCGCCGGTTTCGGGCGGGCCAGCGCCGAGGTTGGCGCGGTGATGATCGTCGGCGGCAACATCGACCACGTCACCCGGGTGATGACGACGGCGATCGCCCTGGAGACCAGCAAGGGCGATCTCGCCTTGGCGCTGGGTCTCGGCATTATCCTTATTATATTGTCGACAGGGATCAACGGCGGCGCGTTCCTGCTCAAGGAGGCGGCGCAAAAAAGCCAGATGTCATGAAGTCGGTTTCGTCCATTCTGCCGCTGATACTCGACAAGGTCACCTTCGAAGCCGGCGGCAAGCGATTGATCAAGGAGGTTTCGTGCGTCCTGGAAGCGGGACCGCGCAGCGTCATCATCGGCCCCAACGGCGCCGGCAAGAGTCTGCTGCTCAGGCTCTGCCACGGCCTCATCGAGCCCACCGGCGGTAGCGTGCTGTGGAGCGGCGCCGGCGGCAAGGACCCGTCGCTGCTCCAGGCGATGGTGTTCCAGCGTCCGGTGATGCTGCGCCGCTCGGTCGCCGCCAATGTGGACTATGCGTTGTCGTTGCGCGGGCTTCCGTCCGACGAGCGTCGCGAGAGGGTTGCCGACGTTCTCGCCCGCACCGGTCTGCGCCGTTTCGCCGATCGATCGGCGCGGGTGCTGTCGGTCGGCGAGCAGCAGAAGCTGGCCCTGGCGCGGGCGTGGGCGCTGAGGCCGCAGGTGCTTTTTCTCGACGAGCCGACGGCGAGCCTCGACCCCGCCGCGACCCTCGCCGTCGAGGATGTCATCGCCGCCATCCACGCCACCGGCACCAAGATCGTGATGACCACCCACGATCTTGGCCAGGCTCGCCGCGTCGCCGACGACGTGCTATTCCTCTACCGGGGACGTTTGTTCGAGCACTCGCCCGCGGGCGTATTCTTCGAGACGCCAAGGAGCGCCGAGGCCGCCTCGTTCATCGAAGGAAAGTTGTTCTGGAGACACAAGGAGATCGCATCATGAGGGGTGTTCGCGTCCACCGTATGGCCTTGGTTTTCCTTTTCGGGCTTGCCGCCACCTTTGTTGGCGGGAACCCTGGCGCCGCCGAAGATCGTTTCATTATCGTGGCGTCGACCACTTCGACCGACAATTCCGGCCTGTTCGGCCACATCCTGCCGGTTTTCGAAAGTGAGACCGGGATCGAGGTGCGGGTGGTCGCGGTCGGGACCGGACAGGCGGTTCGGCTTGCCGAGCGGGGCGACGCCGACGTGTTGCTGGTCCACCACAAGCCGTCGGAGGAGAAGTTCGTCGCCGACGGCTACGGGGTTCGCCGGTTCGATGTGATGTACAACGATTTCGTCGTCGTCGGGCCGCGGTCCGACCCGGCCGCCGTTCGCGGCATGGACGATGTGGCCGCGGCGATGGCGAAGCCCGCCGCCGCCGAGGCCGTGTTCGCGTCGCGTGGCGACAACAGCGGCACCCACAAGAAGGAGCTTGGTTTGTGGAAGGCGGCCGGAGTCGACGTCGCAGCGGCGGGAGGCAACTGGTACCGGGAGACGGGCTCCGGCATGGGGGCGACCCTCAATACCGCCGGCGGCCTCGGCGCCTACACCCTCGCCGACCGCGCCACCTGGATCAGCTTTCGCAACAAGGGCGACCTCGAGATCCTGGTCGAGGGCGATGCCCGGCTTTTCAACCAGTACGGCGTCGTTCTGGTCAGCCGCGAGAGGCATCCGCACGTCAAGGCGGAGGACGGCCAGCGATTCATCGACTGGCTGGTCTCTCCGGTGGGGCAGAGATCCATCGCCCGCTTCGAGATCGGCGGCCAGCAGCTTTTCCATCCCAATGCGAAAAAGGAGGGTTCCTGAGGCTGGCGCCCTCGGGGAGCGGATTGGATGGCCCAGCTCAGTGACGACTGCTTCGCCTTCGGCGGGCCGCTGATGACGACGGCGGAAGCGCTCGACCTGCTGGCCGAGCGAACCG
>JAUXFS010000432.1 GCA_030622775.1 Rhodospirillales bacterium
GCCCCATTTTCCTTTTAGCAAAGTACCTTATACCAACCTGCGTTGATACTGACTCATTGTGACGACCTTTCGAGGTTTCCGGCGAGGAGAGGGGCGCGCCGTGATGCTGGAGCATCACAAGCGGCTCTCGACGAAGACTGGGGGGCTCGAAAGGTCGTCACAATGAGTCAGTATCAACGCAGGTTGGTATAAGGTACTTTCCCAAAAGGAAAATGGGGCCGGTCGGCGGTGGGAGGCGGCTTCCGCATATCTTTGGCCAAGATCGAACGGCGCCCAAAATATAAGTAGGTGCGGAGACGCCGAACGAAATGGGCATCTACCTCCCCATTGCCGAGATGTCGGTCAATGTCGTTCTGATTCTCGGCCTGGGGGGTGGGGTCGGGTTCCTGTCGGGCCTGTTCGGCGTCGGCGGCGGCTTCCTGATGACGCCGCTACTGATGTTCATCGGCATTCCGCCGGCGGTGGCGGTGGCGACCGAAGCCAATCAGATCGTCGCCTCGTCGGTGTCCGGCGTCCTCGCCCATTGGCGGCGCGGCAATGTCGATTTCAAGATGGGCGGGGTGTTGCTGGTCGGAGGGTTCGCGGGATCCTCGGTCGGCGTCTGGTTGTTCACCGTGCTCCGCGACCTCGGACAGATCGACCTGGTGATCAAGCTGTCCTTCGTCGTTTTCCTTGGCATCATCGGCGGCCTGATGCTGGTCGAAAGCGTGCACGCGATCATGCGCCGGCGAAAGAAGGCCCCGCCGCGCAAGAGCAAACGGTCGTGGCTCGACAGGATGCCGCTGAAGATGCGGTTTCGCCGCTCGCGGCTGTACATCAGCGTGCTGTTGCCGATATTGGTCGGGTTCGTGGTCGGTTTGCTCGCCGCGATCATGGGCGTCGGCGGCGGATTCATCATGGTCCCGGCAATGATCTATCTCCTCGGCATGCCGACGGCGGTGGTGGTGGGCACCTCGCTGTTCCAGATCATCTTCGTCACCGCCAACGTCACCTTGCTGCAGTCGATCACCAATCAGACCGTGGACGTGGTGCTGGCCCTGCTGCTGCTGTTCGGCGGCGTGGTCGGCGCCCAGTTCGGCGCCCGCGCCGGCGCCCTTCTACGCGGCGATCAGTTGCGGAGTCTTCTGGCGCTGATGGTCCTGATCGTTTGCGGCAAGCTGGCGTTCGACCTGGTGGTCACCCCGGAGGACCTCTACTCGCTGGGCGGGGTGGCGGGTCACTGATGGTGCGCTCGATGCTGAAATTGTTGGCGCCGCTCATCGTCCTCGCCGTGGCGGCGCCGGGGCCGGCCAGGGCGGATCTGGTCGCCGATCTCTCCGAACACCTGGTCGCGATCACCACCGGGTTCACCGGCGCCAAGGTTCTGTTGTTCGGCACGACCGGAGGCGAAGGTGACGTCGTCGTCGTCGTCCGAGGCCCGCTGAATGCCGAGGTGGTGCGGCGCAAGGGGCGAAAGGCCGGTATCTGGGTGAACCAAGCGGAGATGGTTTTCGAAGGGACACCCAGCTACTACGCCGTTGCCGCCAGTCGGCCGCTGAGCGAGTTCCTCCCCGAACGGGTGGCCGAGCGCGAGCAGATCGGCATCCGCAATTTGCGGGTCAAGCCGCCGGAGGACGCGGAACCGGCGGAGGTCGAGACTTTTCGAGCGGCGCTGATCCGCAACAAACAGAAGGTAAACCTGTACAGTGTCGAACCCGAACCCATCAGCTTTCTCGGCAACCGGCTTTTCCGAACGGACATGTTCTTTCCCGCCAACGCCCCGGTCGGGACCTACATCGTTCGGGTGTTTCTGCTCCAGGACGGCGAGGTCGTCAGCGCCGAGATCACCCCGCTGGTCGTCAGCAAGATCGGTTTCGAAGCCGGCGTCTTCGACTTCGCGCACCGCCACTCGCTCGCGTACGGGGTCCTTGCCATCCTGATTGCGGTGGTGGCAGGATGGACGGCGAGCATTGCGTTCCACAAGGGTTAAGGGGCTGTGATCCCCAAAGAGGACAGAGACAAGTTGGACGACACCGGCGAAGAGCCCGCGCAGGAGGAAAGCCGCACCTTTCTCTGCGTGGTCGACGAAACCGACGAGCTGCACCAGGCGCTGCGTTTCGCCTGCCGGCGGGCCAAGCATACCGGCGGCCGCGTCGCCCTGCTCTACGTGATCGAGCCGGCCGAGTTCCAGCATTGGATGGCGATCGGCAACCTGATGGCCGATGAGCGGCGCGAGGAAGCCGAGGAAATGATCCAGGTGGTCTCCTCGGTGGTGCAGAAGCTCTCCGGATCGATGCCGGTCATCTACATCCGCGAGGGAAAGCTCACCGACGAACTCATGGAGTTGATCGAACAAGAGAGCGGCTTCTCGGTCCTGGTGCTCGGCGCCGCAACCGGGTCCGGATCCGAGGGCCCGGGCCAGCTCGTTTCCTATGTGATGAAGCGGATCGGCAAGCTACCGATCCCGGTCACCATCGTCCCCGGCGGCCTCTCCAACAAGGACATCGACGCGATCTCGACGTGAGGCTGCGAGCGATCGGGGGGCGAATAGGAAGCAGCGCCCCGCTTGCTCACAGGTGTTGAGCCCGCGCAGCATCCGAAATGTACTTAGGGGGTTACTTCCGCCAATGCCGCGGCTCGGTGGAAGATGTGCGTTCGTTGCCAGACAGCGGCCGTCTCATAGGGGGGTGAATAGTCGAGGTTTTAGCCGCAAGCGGAAGTTCGCGCTCGGACAAGACCTTCATCGGCCGCTTGGGGGTGTATGCACCCGATCACGTACGACCGGGAGCAGGAGTTGTGGACGTGCAAGTGTGGCTAGCGAGCTCTTGCGTAGGCTTTTGGAATTTTTCGACAGAGGCTCCATGGCCTCTGGAGCCCTCAGTTCCCGTTAGGGAACTGTCGCGGCGACGTCGAAAGTTCCATCGCCATTGTCGCTGGTATCGACCCGCGTTGCGCCGTCGTCACGGAATGACTGGGCCACCCTATCGACCTGATCCGCAGGCACGTTCATCAAAACTTCCCTTCTGGACACCTTTTCCTCGAACGTCGCGGTGACGTCGAAAGTCCCATGGCCATTGTCACTGGTATCGACCCGCGTTGCGCCGTCGTCACGGAATGACTGGGCCACCCTATCGACC
>JAUXFS010000318.1 GCA_030622775.1 Rhodospirillales bacterium
GCGGTTGCGGATCTGCGGATGGGCGACATTGGCGGCGGCTTCGCGAACAAGGGGATGGCTCCGGGCGATCAGCGGGTCGCGCTCCAGCGTACGGTGACGGGTCAGCGCCCCGATCCGCACCGCGCCGTCGCCGCATTCGCGGACATAGTCCAAGGCGGCCAGCGCGTTGATGTCGACGAGAAGCGCGGGCTCGGCCAGGCGGAAATTCATCGCCGGGATCAGGCTCTGCCCCCCCGCGAGGAATTTGGCCTCGTCGCCATGCTCCGCCTTGACCGCCAGCGCCTGATCGAGCGATTCGGCGACCAGGTATTTGAACGGCGCGGGCTTCACGACCCAGGCACCTCTCGCGGGGGTTTAGCGCTGTCTGTTGGCACTCGTGGCTCTCCGTGACCGAAGGCGTCGCGAGCCGTTGGGGGAACGGATCCCTGTTACCTCTCTGTTGTTCGCGTATGGTCGCAAGCCTCTCCGCTCAAGTCCAACAACGATTTCCGATCCCGATATCGGGGATGCCGATAACAGGGCCCGGTTATGCTTGTGATCGGTCCGCGTGCGGCTACACTAATGAGTGGTATCTTCTACTTGCGGGCGCGATCGCGATGGATTTCAAGCAGATTCGATACGCCGTGGCCGTCGCCAAGGAGCGCAGCTTCACCAGGGCGGCGAACCGGCTGAACGTCTCGCAATCGGCGATCAGCGAACAGGTGAAACAGCTCGAGGAACAGGTCGGGTTCCCGTTGATGAGCCGTATGGGAAGCGGCGTGGAAATGACCGAGAAGGGACGGGTGTTCCTCTACGAAGCCGAGTTGGTCGCCAACGATCTCACCTATCTCCTCGACGTGGCGCGGCGGCTGCGCGGGGTCGCGGTCGACAAAGTCAGCCTGGGACTCATCTCGGGCCTCGGACAGATCATTCTCCCCAAGATGTTCGCGGGTGGCGGAATGAGCGAGAACGTGCAGCTCGAGATCCGCACGGCGCCGACCCGGGTCATCTTCAGCGAGCTTCACAAGGGCCGGCTCGACATCGGGATCGCCATCGAGGTGGATCCCGATCTGGTGCCGTCCGGGTTGACCGTGAAGCGGCTCCTGGAAGTGGAACTGGTTCTGATCACGCCGCCCGACCACCCGTTGGCGGCGGAACGGACGCCGGTCGACATCGGGCTGATCATGAACGAACCGCTGATCATGAGTGAGTTGTCGGTGGGATACGGGATGGCCGTCCTGACCATGCTCCACAACCTCGGCGTCCGTCCGCCGATCCGAGCCGTCGTCGACAACGTGGAAACGATGAAGGTTCTGGTGCAATCGGGGATCGGACTCGCCCTGATCCCGGCCGGCGCGGCGGACAACGAGGCGAACCTCGGCCTGGTCAAGGCGCTCCCCTTCACCCCCGCGCAACGCCTTTCCATCGGATCCTATACGCCGCGGCGAAGGCTTTCCCGGCACACCGAAAAGTTGCATGCCCAGGTCATGGGTGAGCTATGGGCCTGAGAGTCGACCGGCTAGATCTCTGTTCCTATTGGGGAATTTGGTGGGCGCAGTAGGATTCGAACCTACGACCCGCTGATTAAGAGTCAGCTGCTCTGCCAACTGAGCTATGCGCCCCCCGGAAGGGATGCGGATCTTTAGCAAAGGCCGGGCGGCTTGTCGATACGTTCGCTGGCCGGACGGCGTCGAACTCCGGACGCGAGTTGGTATTATACCGAATCACCCTGATCACTTCGTGAAGCGGGTGCTTCGGCAACGCTCAAACGCCGCGCGGGCTCACACCAATTTCCCCGGAACGCGAATCGTTCAGGGGAAGTTGGTATTACGGGTCGTCTCCGGTGATACGGCGGCCGATGATCACGTCGCGGTGGACGTAGACCGACATCACCAGGCCGAAGCCGAACAGAAGCGTGATCATCGCGGTGCCGCCGTAGGAAATCAGCGGCAGCGGTACCCCGACCACCGGGATCAACCCCATCACCATGGCGATGTTGATGAACAGATAGAGGAAGAAGGTGGTCATCACCCCGAGCGCCAGCAACCGCCCGAACTGATTGCGCGACGAAATCGCGATGGCGAAGCCGTAGGCCAGGATCAGGCCGTAGAGACCGAGCAGCGCCAGCGCGCCGACCATTCCGAACTCCTCGGCCAGCATGGTGAAGATGAAGTCCGTCTGCTTCTCCGGCAGGAAATTGAGGTGGCTTTGGCTGCCCTGGACGAACCCCTTGCCGAACAACCCGCCCGAGCCCAGCGCGATCTTCGACTGGATGATGTGGTAGCCGGCGCCCAGGGGATCGGTCTCCGGATTGAGGAAGGTCAGCACCCGCCGGCGCTGATATTCGTGGAGCATCCCCCAAATCACCGGCGCGGCGCCCATCGCCAGTAACGCGACGAGACCGAACATCCACATCCGCACGCCGGCGATGAAGAACATGGCGCCGCCGGCGATGACCAGCATCAGCGCGGTGCCGAGATCCGGCTGGCGCAACACCAGCGCCGTCGGCGCCGCCACGATCAGCAGCGGCACCAGCAAATGGAGCGGCCGTCCCACGTCCTCGACGGTAGCCCCGTGGAAGTACCGGGCGAGCGCCACGACCACGGCGATCTTCATCAGCTCCGACGGCTGCAGGTTGATCACCCCGAGGTCGATCCAGCGCTGCGCTCCCATGCCCACCGAGCCGGCGATCTCCACCGCGCCGAGCAGGACCAGCGAACCGAAATACAGGAAGTAGGCATAGCGGAGCCACAACCGGATGTCGGTGAGGGCGATCACCACCATCAGCGCCAGGCCCGCCCCGAAGCGCATCAGGTGACGGAACGCCCAAGGATCGACGCTGCCGTTCGCCGCCGAATACAGCATCGCCGCGCCGACGCCGCCGGTGGCGCAGACCAGAAACACGAACAGCCATCGGATCCGCCACAGCTTCTGGCCGACCGACAGATGCTGGCGCTCGAATGCGTTGATGCTCATCTCCGGCCGGGCCCTCACACCGCTCCGTCGTCGCCGCGACCGCGCGCCGCTTCGGCGATCGACCGCCCCCGCCCGCCGTCCGCCATGCCCCCGCCGTCCGCCATGCGCACCGCGTCCAGCTTCTGGGCCATGACCAGGATGTCGCGGGCGACGGGAGCGGCCGCCTTGGAACCGCCGCCGCCGTGCTCGATGATCACCGACACCGCGTAGCGAGGCGCGTCGATCGGCGCATAGCCGACGAACAGCGCATGATCCCGGCGCTCCCAAGGCAGGTCTTCGTTCTTGAACACGCCCGCCTCCCGTTCCGCCTTGCTGATCCGGCGGACCTGCGACGTACCGGTCTTGCCGGCCATTTCCATGCCCGGCTCCTTGATCGCCGAGGCGCGGGCGGTGCCGCGGCGGCCGTTGACGACGCCGATCATGCCCTCGCGAACGATCTGAAGATGGGCCGGAACGAGCCCGAGATCGTCCGCCGCTTGGTCCGGCTCGGCCCCCTCCGGCGGCGGCGCCCGGCGGGCGATCCGCGGCGTGACCGCCCGGCCGCCGTTGGCGATGCGAGCGGTCATCACCGCCAGTTGCAATGGGGTCGCCAGCACGAAACCCTGGCCGATCCCGGTGATCAGAGTTTCGCCCATCTGCCACGGGACGCCGATGGTGGCCCGCTTCCAGTCCCGCGTCGGCAACAGCCCGCTGCGCTCGCCCGGCAGGTCGAGACCCAGGGTCTGGCCCAGTCCCAGCCGCCGCGCCATCGCCGAGATACGGTCGACGCCGACCCGCTTGGCGACCTCGTAGAAATAGATGTCGCAGGACTGGGTCAACCCGCCGTGAAGGTCGAGCTTGCCGTGGCCGCCCCGCTTCCAGCAATGGAAATAGGCGTTGCCGACCCGCTTGGCGACCTCGTAGAAATAGATGTCGCA
>JAUXFS010000126.1 GCA_030622775.1 Rhodospirillales bacterium
AGTCGATGACGAAACGGGCGAAGTCGGGCTGGCCGGTGATCGGGCACAGCGCGGTGAACTCCGGGCAGGTAAAGCGCACCAGATAGGTCTCGCCCGGATGGGGGTTCGCCACCGTTTCCACAACCGCCTCGTCGGGGGAGGCCGGGATTTCGGCATGCCGGCCGAGCTGGGTCAGGTGCCGTTGTTCCTCCAAGGTCTGGGCCTCCCTTTCGTCCGACAGCCCCTCACAGGGGTGCGATGTCGCCCTTCGCCTGTTCGGCCGCGAACTCGGCGGCGAATGCCTGGAACCGGCCCTCGCCGATCGCCCGGCGCATTCTCGCCATCAGATCCTGATAGTAGTACAGATTGTGCCAGGTCAGCAGCATCGCACCGAGAATCTCCTTGGAGCGCGCCAGGTGGTGCAGATAGGCGCGGCTGTAGTCGCGGCTGGCGGGGCACGCCAGGGTCTCGTCCAGGGGTCTCGGGTCTTCGGCGTGCCGCGCGTTGCGGATGTTGACGGGACCGCCGCGGGTGAACGCCTGGTCGGTCCGCCCGGAGCGGGTCGGCAGCACGCAGTCGAACATGTCGACGCCCCGGGCGACCGCGCCGACCAGATCGGCGGGCTTGCCGACGCCCATCAGGTAGCGCGGCCGGTCGGTGGGCAGGAGCGGCGTCGTCGCCTCCAGCACCTCGAACATGGTCTCCTGGCCCTCGCCGACGGCGAGGCCGCCGATGGCGTAGCCGTCGAAGCCGATCGCCAGCAGCGCTTCCGCCGACGCGGCCCGCAGTTCCTCGTAAACGCCGCCCTGAACGATCCCGAACAGGCCGTGACCGGGGCGTTCGACGAAGGCCTTTTTCGATCGTCCGGCCCAGCGCATGGACCGTCGCATGGACTCGGCCACAACCGCCCGGTCGACTGGAAACGGCGTGCATTCGTCGAAAACCATCGAGATGTCGGCGCCGAGCCGGTGCTGGATCTCGATGGCCCGTTCCGGGGTGAGCATCTGACGGCTGCCGTCGATGTGCGAGCGGAACTCGACGCCGTCCTCGCTCATCTTCCGCAACTTGGCGAGGGACATCACCTGGAAGCCGCCGGAGTCGGTGAGGACCGGTCCCGGCCAGTTCATGAACGGTTGCAATCCGCCCAGCCGTTCGACGCGCTCGGCGCCGGGGCGCAGCATCAGGTGATAGGTATTGGCGAGGATGATCTGGGCGCCGGTCGCCGCCACCATCTCCGGCGTCATCGCCTTGACCGTGGCCGCCGTGCCCACCGGCATGAACGCCGGCGTGTCGATGGCGCCGTGGGCGGTCTGCAACTGGCCGAGCCGGGCTTCGCCGTCGGTGGCGATCAGCCGGAATTCGGTGCCGTTCACGGGTTCGCGCTCCGCCGGAGCAGACAGCAGTCGCCGTACGAATAGAACCGATAGCCGGCGGCGACGGCGTGCCGGTAGGCTTCCTTCATCCGTTCCGTGCCGGAAAACGCGCAAACCAGCATGAACAGCGTCGAACGGGGAAGGTGGAAGTTGGTGAGCAGCAGGTCGACGGCGCGGAACCGGTGGCCCGGCTTGATGAACAGCCGAGTGTCGCCGGCGAACGGTCGAACGCGGCCGTCCCGGTCGGCGGCCGTCTCCAGCAGCCTGAGCGACGTAGTGCCGACCGCCACCACCCGCCCGCCGGCGGCGCGGGCGGCGTTGATCTCGGCGGCGACGGCCTCGCCGATCTCGCCCCATTCCGGATGCATGACGTGGTCCTCGATGTTCTCGGCCTTGACCGGCAGGAAGGTTCCCGCGCCCACGTGCAGGGTCACCGTCGCCCGCCCGACGCCGCGGTCGTCCACCGCGGCGAGCAGCTCCGGGGTGAAGTGCAGCCCCGCCGTCGGCGCGGCGACCGCTCCCGGCCGCGACGCGAACACGGTTTGATAGTCGATCCGATCGCGGTCGTCGGCGGCGCCGGTGCGTTTGATGTACGGCGGCAGCGGCATCGCGCCATGAGTTTCCAGCGCCGCCATCAGCGCCGGACCGTCCCGGTCGAAGGCCAGGATCACTTCGCCGGTTGTGTCCTTGGCCTCGACCTCGGCGGTGAAATCGGGGGCGAACCGGATGCGCTGACCGGGTTTCAGCCGCCGCGCCGGCCGGACGAAGGCGCGCCAGCGGCCCGGAGCGATCTCCTTGTGCAGCGTCGCCTCGATGCCGGCCTCGCCCCGTTTGCCTTTGAGCCGAACCGGGATCACCCGGGTATCGTTGCACACCATGATGTCGCCCGGACGCAATAGTCCGGGAAGGTCGCGGACCATCCGGTCGACCACGGCGTCGCCGACCTCGAGCAGACGGGCGGCGTCGCGCGGGACGGTCGGCCTCTGGGCGATGGCGCCGGGCGGGAGATCGAAATCGAAATCGTCGATCTTCATGTTCGAAGTCGCGGTGAGTGGGAGGTTGATGCCCGGGGAGCGGCCGGCAGCCTACACAAACTGCCTCCCGAGCACAAATGCATGATGACCAACCCTTGACGGCGCCACCGCTCAGCCCGCAAGATTCGCGTCAACACCACATGGGGGATGGAAAGCCATGCATGTGACACTGGTCAAGGTCTCGGTGAAGCCCGACCGGGTGGACGACTTCATCGTGGCCAGCCGCGCCAACCACCAGGGATCGGTGGGCGAGCCCGGCAACCGCCGCTTCGATATCCTGCAGGACCCGGGCGATCCGACCCGGTTCGTCCTCTACGAAGCCTACGTCGGCGCCGACGACGCGGCCGCCCACAAGCAGACGCCCCATTACCTCGCCTGGCGCGATGCCGTCGCCGAGATGATGGCCGAGCCGCGCCAGGGCATCCCCTACAACGGCCTGTTCCCGAAGGAATGACCCGGTGAGTCCCATCCAGCCATTCGCCATCGCCCGGTTGCCGCGCATCGTCTTCGGCGCCGGAACCATAGCGACCGTGCCCGAGGAGGCCCGCGCCTTCGGCGAGCGCGCGCTGATCGTGACCGGCGCCCGTTCGTTCCGTTCGACGGCGAACTGGCAGGGGCTGCTCGACGGCCTCGCCGCCGCGGGGGTCGCCTGGTATGACCTCAGCGTCGAAGGCGAACCCACGCCCGAACTGGTCGACCACGCGGTGGCCGAGTTCAGCGAAAGCGACGTCAAGGTGGTGATCGGCATCGGCGGCGGCAGCGCGCTGGACGCGGCCAAGGCGATCGCCGGCCTGCTGCCCCACGGCCGCTCGGTGATGGAGCACCTGGAAGGGGTGGGACCGGAGCGGCCCTACGAGGGGCCGTCGGTGCCGTTGATCGCGGTGCCGACCACCGCCGGAACCGGCAGCGAGGCGACCAAGAACGCGGTGCTGAGCCGCCAGGGCGAGGATGGCTTCAAGAAGTCGTTCCGCGACGAGGCGTTGATCGCCCGCCTCGCCATCGTCGATCCCGAGCTGCTGGCCTCGTGCCCGCAACAGGTGGTCGCCGCCAACGGCATGGACGCGTTCACCCAACTGCTCGAATCCCTGGTCTCGATCAAGGCCAACCCGATGACCGAGACGTTGGCGTGGTCGGGGATCGAGGCCTTTGCCGCGGGCTTCTTCGCCGCCTGGCGGGGCGGCGACGATCCGGAGGCCGAATCGGGGCGCAGCGGCATGGCCTACGCGTCGCTGATGTCGGGGATCTGTCTGGCGCAGACCGGTCTCGGCTCGGTCCATGGCCTGGCGTCACCGCTCGGCGCCTACTTCCCGATCCCCCACGGCCTGTGCTGCGGGACCCTGGTGGCGGAGGCCACCGCCGTCAACATCCGCGCGCTGAGGGAACGCGATCCCCAGAACGTCGCCCTCGACAAGTATGCCTGGGTTGGCCATCTGCTCGCCGCAAGCGAAGGGGTGGACCGGGACGACGATCTCGAGGCGTTGGTGCGCACGCTCAGGGCGTGGACGGAGCGTCTGTCGCTCGCCCGGCTCGGCGCCTACGGCATGGAACCCGGCCACATGGCGAAGGTGGTGGCCGGAAGCCGCGGCGGCAGCATGAAGACCAATCCGATCGTGCTCACCGACGGCGAGGTGGAGGAGGTCGTCTCGCGGCGGCTGTGACGCCGGTCAGCCTCTCCAGACCCGCACATTGCCGGCGTCAAGGTGGACGAACCGACGATAGGTTCCGACGCCGCCCAGCTTCATCCCACGGGCGGCGCGGGCGATCTGGCTCGGCTTGTGGCCCTTCACCCGGATGTCGATGGCCTTGCCCTGCATGTGCAGGCTGTTCCTGGCGACGCTGGTGGAATGGCGCCTGAGCATGGCGTTGGTCTTTGGCGAGCGGTAGCCGGAGATCACCTCGAACGGATTGTCGGTGTCGAGCCGGTACTTGAGGGAGAACAGGAAGTCGAGCAGACGCGGGTCGATCTGCCTGATCTCGCCGGTGCGGAAGTCGCGCAACAGATGATTGACTTCGCGCAGGCCCTCCGGAACGTACCGGCCCTCGGCCCAATAGACCACGGACAGCGTCTCGGAAGTGTTCAGGTGCTGGAACGAGAGGGACCGTTCGCCGACCTTGTGAACCAGGGCCCAGGCGGGAGCCGCGGCAAGGCCGACCAGGGCGCCGGCGCCAAGCCCAAGTATGTGACGGCGCGTCAACTCGAGCCGGTTAGCATTGTCCTGCACTTCGCTCTCTCTCCTCTTCCCCACGGCCATACTCGAATCTTTTTTTCGGCCGGCTACCCACCGTTTTACCCAGCTTCTGCCAAACGTCAAGACCCGATACGTGGCGCCATCGTATCATTACTTCTCGAACAAAGCATTAACGTCGACCCTCGAGGGGGTGTCCGACCCCTCCGGATCGGTGTTAAGCCGTTTTGCGACAATCGTTTTTGCTGCATGTGCGCACCGTTCGGTCGGCTCGGCGGGACGGCTCCGGGTGTGTCCGCGCGAACACACCTCAAGGCTTTTTGGCCGACATCGCCTGTTCTCCCGGGCCGGTAGCCCCTATATACGGGTTTTGCCCTCCATCGCCGTCGCCTTGGGATTGTCCCGGTTGCGGCGGCACCGGGGGGCTCTTGGGTGAAAGGACCCGCCGGGAATGCCGAAAAACGGCCATGATCGCCGCCATGATCGCCGCCATGATCGCCAGCGCAACCTGTTCCGGCTGTATCTGATCAAGCCCTCGCACTACGACGACGACGGCTACGTCATTCAGTGGGTCCGCTCCGACATCCCGTCGAACACGCTGGCGGTGCTCAAGGGCATCGCCCAGGACTGCGATCGGCGGCGGGTCCTCGGCGACGACGTGGAGATCGTCACCACCGCCCTCGACGAGAGCAACACCCGGATCCGGCCGGGTCGGATCATCCGCGAGATCGCGGCGAGCGGCGGCAAGGCCCTGGTCGGGCTGATCGGGGTCCAGTCGAACCAGTACCCGCGGGCGGTGGATCTCGCCCGGCAATTCAAGGCCGCCGGTATCCCGGTGTGCATCGGCGGCTTCCACGTCAGCGGCTCGCTGTCGATGCTGCCGAGGATTCCCCCCGAAATCCAGGAGCCGATGGATCTCGGCATCTCGATGTTCGCCGGCGAGGCCGAGGGCCAGTTCGACCGGGTGCTCGCCGACGCCTACCGGGGCGAGTTGAAGCCGCTCTACAACGTGATGGCGGAGCTTCCCGGCCTGGAGGGGGCGGTGCTGCCGTTGACCTCCATCGACATGCTGAAAGGGCGGGTGAGCTCCCGCGCCAGCTTCGACTCGGGGCGCGGCTGCCCGTTCCAGTGCAGCTTCTGCACGATCATCAACGTCCAGGGCCGCAAGTCCCGCTACCGCAGCGCCGACGACATCGAGGCGATCCTCCGCGACGGCTATTCCCGGGGAATCAGCAAGTTCTTCATCACCGACGACAACTTCGCCCGCAACAGCAACTGGGAAGGGATCTTCGACCGGATCATCGAGTTGCGCGAGGGCGGCGGGATGAACTTCGGCTTCATCATCCAGGTCGACACCCTGTGCCACCAGATCCCCAACTTCGTCGCCAAGGCCGGCCGCGCCGGGGTCAACCGGGTGTTCATCGGCCTCGAGAACATCAACCCCGACAACCTGATCGCCGCCAAGAAGAAGCAGAACCGGATCAGCGAGTACCGGGCGATGCTGCAGGCGTGGAAGAGCATCGGCGCCGCCACCTGCGCCGGCTACATCATCGGCTTCCCCAACGACACCCGCGAGCGGGTGCTGCGCGACATCGAGATCATCAAGCGCGAGTTGTCGGTCGAC
>JAUXFS010000304.1 GCA_030622775.1 Rhodospirillales bacterium
AGCCCGGCCGGCACCGCCCCGAGCAGGAGCTGGATCAGCAGCATGTAGAACAGGATCGTCACCGGCGGATCGCTGCGGGTCAGGCCCTTGGTCGCCGTCACGTTGACCGCGAAACCGACCGCCGCGGCGAGCGGAACCAGAATTTCCGGCGCGATCGGAACGTATCCCGGACGCAGGATGACCAGGATCCCGGCAAAGCCGACGGCGATCGCCACCACCCGGCCGCGGTTCAGCCGCTCGCCGAGGAACATCGCGGCCAGCATCGCCGCCCAGATCGGCGTGGTGAACTCCATCGCGAACACCACCGCCAGCGGCAGCAACCCGAGGACGGTGATCCAACAAACCTGGCCGCCGTAGTGGAACAGGTTGCGCAGCAGATGAAGCCGCAGGCGGGTGGTGCGGGCAAAGCCGGACCGCCGCGGCAGCGCATAGGCGAGGATCATCGCCAGACCGACACCGCTCCTGAGAAACAGGATCTGGAAAGCGCCCATCGTGTCGATAAGCTGGCGGGCGGAGACGGCGAGCAGCGCGAACGACAGAAGCGCCAACCCCATCCAGCCGGCCGCCTTCAACAGCGGAACCGGCCGCGCGCTCTCCGGCGCCGTCATCGGCCGGCGGCCTTCTCTGTCATCTCCATGATACCCGTCACCGTGGCGCGCCAGTCTGCGTCGACCGGCGCGGTCTGGCAAGCGGGCGGAAACGCCGCCGCCGAACCGCCAATCCCGTGGGAGAGCGCGGCAGAGCGCGGGTGAGCGCCGGAGAGAGATTGAGTCCGGCCCGGGTAGCGGCCTACAGTATCGTTCGACGTTCACCACCCTGTTCGGGCAGCGGGGACGGACACACCGAAAACCGATGGGGAAGCTCGGCATGGATCTGGTGATCAGGGGCGCAACGGTCTTCGACGGGACGCGCCGGCCGCGTCGTCGAGGCGTCGACGTGGTCGTCCGCGACGGAACCATCGCCGCCGTCGACAGCGACGCGGCAACGCCCTCCGGCGCGACGGTCGTCGACGCCGACGGCCTCGCCCTGATGCCGGGGATCATCGACTCCCACACCCACTACGACGCCCAGATCACCTGGGATCCGGGTCTCACCCCGTCACCGGCGCTCGGCGTGACCACCGTCGTCATCGGCAACTGCGGCTTCACCATCGCCCCCTGCCGCGAACCCGACCGCGATCTGGTCATGCGCAATCTGACCCAGGTCGAGGGCATGTCCCTCGACGTTCTACGCGCCGGCATCGCCTGGGACTTCGAGACCTTCCCCCAGTACCTGGACTCGATCGAACGGCGCGGTGCCGCCACCAACGTCGCCGCCTTCATCGGCCACAGCGCGTTGCGGACCTACGTGATGGGCGCGGCGGCGGTCGAACGGCCGGCGCGCGACGACGAAATCGCCGCGATGAGCGCGATCGTCGGCGAGGCAATGGCCGCCGGGGCGGTCGGCTTCGCCACCTCCACCGCGCCCCAGCACAACGGCTGGGGCGGGATCCCGATGCCGTCGCGGGTCGCCGACGATCGCGAGCTCGACGCCCTGGTCGCGGCGATGACCGCTTCGGGACGTGGCCTGTTCATGCTGACCAAGGGCGACCGCACCGACGTGCCCTATCTGGAACGTCTCGCCGCCGGGGCCGGATGTCCGGTGATGATCGCCGCCCTCCTGCACAACCCGACCAATCCGACCGGAACGTTCGAAGAATTGGAGCAGATCGCCCAGGCGCGCGGGCGCGGGCACGAGCTGTGGGGGCAGATCAGTTGTTGTCCGCTGACCATGGATTTCACCCTCGCCTCGGCCTATCCGCTGGAGGGGATGAAGGCGTGGGCGCCGGCGATGAAGGCGTCGGGCGACGCGTTGAAGCGGGTCCTCGCCGACCCCTCGTTTCGCCGGTCGGTGAAGGACGAACTCGCGCGGCCGGCCGGGGTGCGCCTGTTCAACGGCGAGTGGGACAAGATCGAGCTCACCCAGGCCGCCAAAGCCGGCAACCGGGACCTGGAGCACCGCACGGTGGCGACCCTCGCCGCCGAGGCCGGCCAACATCCGCTCGACTGGATGCTGGATTTCGCCGTCGCCGAGGACCTGGAGTCGCTGTTCACCGCGGTTCTGCTCAATTCGGACGAGGCGGCGGTCGGCCGGATGATCCGCGACCCCAACGCCTCGGTCGCCCTCTCCGACGCCGGGGCGCATCTCACCTTCTTCTGCGACGCCGGCTTCGGACTGCATCTGATGGGACACTGGGCGCGCACCCTGGGGGTGCTTTCGATGGAGGACGCGGTGCACGAACTCACCGCCAAGCCGGCGGAGATCTTCCGGCTCGGCAGGCGGGGACGGATCGCCCCCGGTTTCGCCGGCGATTTGCTGCTGTTCGATCCCGACACCGTCGCTCGCGGCGCCAAGAGGCGGCTCCACGACCTGCCCGGCGGCGGCGCGCGGCTGACCACCGACGCGGTGGGCGTGCACGGCGTCTGGGTCAACGGCGTCCCGGTGGTCGCTCGCGACGGCGCACCGCTCCCCGACCCGAAGCCCGGCCGGCTCATCCGCGCCTCCTGATAGAGGACGCGATCGCCAGCCCCACGACAAGGAGCTTCCGCAGCGGGCGAAAATGGATAGAGTCACGATGGGCTGATCAACCGGGAGAAGGGGGAGCGTGATGACGGTGCGCGTGGCGATTGCCTGTCAGGGCGGTGGCAGCCATACCGCGTTTACCGCGGGGGCGTTGAAGGCCATTCTCGAGGCCGACCCGGGGACCAAGCCGTTCGAGATCGTCGCGGTCAGCGGCACCTCGGGCGGGGCGATCTGCGCGCTGTTGACCTGGTACGGGCTGATCCGGGACGGCCGTCGCCAAAACGGCCAATTAGGCAACGGCGACACGGGCAACGGCGACACCATCGACGGCAGGACCGAGGCGGCGGCGCTGGTCTCGGAGTTCTGGACCCGCGAGTGGCCGGAGGGCAACGCCACCCTGTCGTCCCGCGACGCCCTGCGCGGGTTCGCCGAGAGCGTGCGCACCCGGGACCCGCGGATGGCGGCGGCGCGGCTGCTCGACAGCGTCCGCAACGACTTGGTGCAGATCGTCGGGCCGTGGATGTCCAACCCGGCGTTCGGGATCAACGTCGAGCTCAACCCCTACTTCATCTCCAACCTGGTCGAACTGGCGTCGTCGCGCTCCGGTCGGCCGCTGGAGACGGTGCGCCGGATGTGGGACGCGCAGCTGGCGATCATGGAGTTGCTCGCGAGCTTCGTGGATTTCGACGACGTCAAGAAGACTATGGCGGCCGCCGACGGGTTTCTGCCGGCGCTGCATATCGGCGCCGTCGACGTGCTCGGCGGCGGCTTCAAGGTGTTCTCCAGCCAGGCCGATCCGGCGCTGTGGCGGGTCGACGGCATCACCGCCGAGACCATCGTCGCCTCGACCGCGCTGCCGACCCTGATGCGGGCGGTGGCGGTCGGCGAATCCGTCTACTGGGACGGGCTGTTCTCGCAGAACCCGCCGATCCACGACCTGCCAGACGCCCACTCGGGCCGGAACCCCGACAACAACCCCGAAGAGATCTGGATCATTCGGATCAATCCGCGGAGGCGCGTCGAGGAGCCGCGCAATACCGCCGACATCCACGACCGTCGCAACGAACTGGCCGGCAACCTCTCGCTCCAACACGAGATCCGCTCGATCCGCAAAATCAACGACCTGCTCGAGAACGGCGTGATCGACGAGCGCCACGACGGCCACGGCTACCGGCATGTGGAGATCCGCGAGATCGAGATGAGCCCCACCCTCGCCGGCAAGCTGGAACCGCTGTCCAAGCTCGATCGCAAGACCGAATTCATCCACAGGCTGATCGCCGACGGCGAGCGCCAGGCCGCCGCCGCCCTCCGGGCCTGGGGGTATGTCTGATACCAACCCGCGCTACTTGATGCCGGCGTGCATGAACGACTGGACGAACTGGCGCTGGAACAGGAGGAAGGCGAGGAGCA
>JAUXFS010000250.1 GCA_030622775.1 Rhodospirillales bacterium
GGCTGAACTTACTGACCAGTTCGGCCACCTGGCTACCGAGACCGGCGCAGGCCCAGCCCAAATGGGTTTCGAGGATCTGACCGACGTTCATCCGCGAGGGGACGCCCAACGGATTGAGCACGATATCCACCGGAGTGCCGTCCTCGACGTGGGGCATATCCTCAATGGGAACGATCTTCGAGATCACGCCCTTGTTGCCGTGGCGACCGGCCATTTTGTCGCCGGGCTGCAGCTTGCGCTTCACCGCGACGAACACCTTGACCATCTTCATGACGCCCGGAGGCAGGTCGTCGCCCCGCTGCACCTTCTCGACCTTGCCGTCGAACCGGCCCTCGAGACGGGAGATGCTCTCGTCGAAGTACGTCCGCAGGTCCTCGACATCGCCCATGATCTTGTCGTCGCCGACGACGATCCGCGACCACTGCCCGGGCGTGTAACCGGTGAGCAGCGCCTCGGTGATCGTCTCCCCCTCGGTCAGGCCTTTCGGCCCGCTGACGATCGTCTGGCCCAGCAACAGGACCTTCAGGCGGGTGTAGAAGCTGCGTTCGAGGATGGTGCGCTCGTCGTCCCGGTCTTTCGCCAGGCGTTCGATCTCCGACCGCTCGATCGCCAGCGCGCGGGCGTCCTTTTCCACGCCCCTACGCGAGAAAACCCGCACCTCGAGGACAGTCCCGGAGACCCCGGGAGGCACCTTCAGCGAGGTATCGCGGACATCCGCGGCCTTTTCTCCGAAGATCGCGCGGAGCAGTTTCTCTTCCGGCGTCATCGGCGTCTCGCCCTTCGGCGTCACCTTGCCGACGAGAATATCTCCGGGTTTGACCTCGGCGCCGATATAGACGATGCCGGCTTCGTCCAGGTTCTTCAGGGCCTCCTCGCCGACATTGGGGATATCACGGGTGATCTCCTCCTGGCCCAGCTTGGTATCTCGGGCCATCAACTCGAACTCTTCGATATGGATCGAAGTGAACACGTCGTCGCGCACCATGCGCTCGGAAATCAGGATCGAATCCTCGAAGTTGTAGCCCTGCCACGCCATGAACGCGACCAGCACGTTGCGGCCGAGAGCCAGTTCGCCGAGATCCGTGGAGGGGCCGTCGGCAATGATGTCGCCGGCCTCGACCAGGTCGCCGACCTTGACCAGCGGCCGCTGGTGGATGGTGGTGTTCTGGTTGGAGCGCTGAAACTTCATCATGTTGAAGATGTCCACGCCCGACGCCGCATGGGAGGTCTCTTCGGTGGCGCGGATCACGATGCGGGTGGCGTCCAGTTGATCGACGACGCCGGACCGGCGGGCAATAATGGTCGCCCCCGAGTCCCGAGCAACGGCGGACTCCATGCCGGTGCCGACCAGCGGCGCTTCGGCGCGGATCAGCGGCACCGCCTGGCGCTGCATGTTGGATCCCATCAGCGCCCTGTTGGCGTCGTCGTTCTCCAGGAACGGAATGAGCGCCGTGGCGACGGAAACCAACTGCTTGGGCGAGACGTCGATGAAATCGATATCCTCCGGCCGCGCCAACAGGAAGTCGTTGCCATGACGGCAACTGACGAGGTCGGAGGCCAAGCGGCCGTCGTGGTCGATATCGGCGTTCGCCTGGGCGATGGTGTAACGCCCCTCTTCCATGGCCGACATGTAGACGACCTCGTCCTGGACGCAACCGTCCTCCACCCTCCGGTACGGAGTCTCGATGAACCCGTACTTGTTGACCTGGGCAAAAGTCGCCAGCGAGTTGATCAATCCGATGTTCGGGCCTTCCGGCGTTTCGATCGGACAGATTCGGCCGTAGTGGGTGGGATGCACGTCCCGCACCTCGAAACCGGCGCGCTCGCGGGTGAGGCCGCCGGGACCAAGAGCCGAAAGCCGTCGCTTGTGGGTGATCTCCGAAAGCGGGTTGGTCTGGTCCATGAACTGGCTGAGTTGGGACGAGCCGAAGAACTCGCGGACCGCGCCGGCGGCCGGCTTGGCGTTGATCAGCTCCTGCGGCATAACCGTGTCGATATCGACGGAGCTCATCCTCTCGCGGATGGCGCGTTCCATGCGCAGCAGGCCGATCCGGTACTGGTTCTCGAGCAACTCGCCCACCGACCTGACGCGGCGGTTGCCGAGATGATCGATGTCGTCGATTTCGCCCCGGCCGTCCTTGAGGTCGACCAGCACCTTGACCACCGCAAGGATATCCTCCTTGCGCAGCACCCGCACCGAGTCGTCGGTCTGGAAACCAAGGCGGGAGTTCATCTTGACCCGGCCGACCGCGGACAGATCATAGCGCTCGGAATTGAAGAACAGGCCACCGAACAACGCTTCGGCCGTCTCCAGAGTGGGCGGCTCGCCCGGGCGCATGACGCGGTAGATGTCGAACAACGCCTCCTCGCGAGCCGAATTCCGGTCGACCGCCAGGGTGTTGCGGATGTAGGGACCGATATTGATGTGATCGATGGCGAGGGTCTTGACTTCGTGGATGCCGGCGTTGTCCAGCATCTCCATCACCGCGTCGGTGATCTCGCCGCCGGCCTCGACATAGATCTCCCCGGATTCCTCGTTGATCAGGTCTTCCGCGACATACCGGCCGATCAGATCCTCATCGGGAATGAGCTGTTCGGTCAGATTTTCCGCCGCGAATTGCCGGATGAGCTTCGGCGTGATCTTGGTGCCGGCCTCGGCCATCCGGTTCCCGGTCTTGGCGTCGATCAGGTCGTGGGTAAGCTTCGTGCCCTGCAAGCGATCGGCGCGGAACTCGGTCTTCCACCCGTTCTCCGTTCGCTCAAAGATCACCGCATCATAAAAGTATGCGAGAACCTCCTCCGGCGACATCCCGGTGATTTCGGACTGTTCGACGCTCTTGCCCTCGGCCGCGCGTTCGGCGCGAAGCTCCTCGCTTTTACCGCTGTCGAGCGCCATCAGGAGCGTGGTGACCGGCAGCTTGCGGCGGCGGTCGATGCGGACGTACACCAAATCCTTGGCGTCGAACTCGAAGTCCAGCCACGATCCGCGGTAGGGGATCACCCGGGCGGCAAAAAGATACTTGCCAGAGGAATGGGTCTTTCCCTTGTCGTGGTCGAAGAAGACTCCGGGCGAGCGGTGCATCTGCGAGACGATCACCCGCTCGGTACCATTGACGACAAAGGTCCCGTTTTCGGTCATCAAGGGCATGTCGCCCATGTAGACTTCCTGTTCCTTGATGTCGCGGACGGAGCGCGCGCCGGTTTCCTCGTCGATGTCCCAGACGACAAGCCGCAAGGTGACCTTCAGCGGCGCCGCGTAGGTCATCCCCCGCTGCTGGCACTCCTCCACGTCATACTTGGGATCCTCGAACTCGTACTTGACGAACTCCAGCGTGCCGCGCGACGAGAAATCCCTGATCGGGAAAACCGATTTGAAAACTTCCTGGAGACCGAGATCGGGGCGGTTCTCGGCGGTCACATGCCGTTGCAGGAACTGATCGTAGGAGCTTTTCTGCACCTCGATGAGGTTCGGCATGGGAACGGCCGCGGCAATGCGCCCGAAGTTTTTCCGAACGCGCTTGCGGCCCGTGAACGTACTAGCCATCAATGATCCTCATGCTTGGATGTTGCCAATCGACCCGTCCCGAATCCGACCACCGCTGTCGTATCGGGAGAAGCCGATATCTCCATCGGCGTGCGCACTTCCCTCGCGGCCGGCATCCACCGGCTTTCGAAGCACGTCCACGCGGGCAACACGTATCCGCTGTCCCGGCCGCGGCAAGGCCCATTCGGGCGGATACGCAATATCGTGGGAGCCGGCGGACGGTTCCCCGCCCGGAAGCTGCTCGCTCCGGCTCGACACCTTATGTAATGCGCGGATTGCGGAAGCCAAGCGCCGCAATCTCGTTTTGCTCACTTCACCTCGACGGTCGCGCCGACTTCTTCCAGCTTCTTCTTGGCCTCTTCGGCTTCCTCTTTCCTAATTCCTTCCTTGACCGCCTTCGGCGCGGATTCGACCAGATCCTTCGCTTCCTTCAGGCCGAGACCGGTCATCGCGCGCACTTCCTTGATCACGTTGATCTTTTTCTCGCCGAACGCGGTAAGGATGACATCGAACTCGGTTTTTTCCTCGGCGGCCTCGGCGGCGGGCGCTCCGGGCATCTGGGCGACGGCCATCGGCGCGGCCGCCGAGACTCCCCACTTTTCTTCCAACATCTTGCTGAGTTCCGCCGCCTCGAGGACGGTGAGAGCGCTCAGATCCTCGGCGATCTTCTCCAAATTGGCCATCGTGTCGTTCTCCTTGGGTTTCAATAGTCGTTGATCAAAAGAATCGCGGAAGTCAGGCGGCTTCGTCCTGGGCGGCACGCGCTGCCAGCACCCGGGCCAACTGTCCGGCAGGTGCCTGAAGGACACCCGCAACCTTGGTCGCCGGTGCGTTGACGAGACC
>JAUXFS010000033.1 GCA_030622775.1 Rhodospirillales bacterium
GCCCGCTTGGCCCCCGACTTCGAGAAGGCCCCCGCCGTCGAGTAGCAAAGACGGGTCGGCGGCCGCCACGCCCAACGGGGCGGCGGCCGCCACCTGCGCGGATCGGGCCATGGACCTGTTCATCGCCGTCGTCAAGCGGACCTCCCAGGGCTGCGGGATCTTTGCCGCCTTGCTGGTCGGATCCGCGGTACTGGTCGTCTGCCAGATGGTGGTGCTGCGCTATTTCCTCAGCGCCTCGACGATCTGGCAGACCGAGTTCGTCACCTTCTCACTGGTCGGGGCCACGTTCATCGGCAGTCCCTATGTGGCGTTGGTGAAGGGACACGTGAACGTCGACCTGCTGCCGCTGCAAGTCGGCCATCGGGCGCGGCTGCGGCTGGCGCTCTTTGCTTCGTCCGTGGCGCTGTTGTTTTCGGCTGTCGTCTTCGTGACCGGGCTCCAACTGTGGCTCGAGGCCTGGGAGGGCGGGTGGCGCACCGATACGATCTGGTCGCTGCCGCTGTGGATTCCCTATCTTCCGATGCCGGTCGGTTTCGGGCTTATGGCGTTGCAGTATCTGGTCGACATCCTTTGCCTGCTCAAGGGAGACGAAATGCCGTTCGGCATCCAACCGGAGGATCGCCCATGAGTCCCCTTGCGATCGGAGCCGTCATCGCCGTGACCACCATCGCCGTATTGGGTTCCGGCGTTCCGGTCGCTTTCGGGCTCGGCATCGTCGCCATCGGCTTCCTGGTGATGTTCGAAGGCTTCGACAGCCTCAGCATCCTTGCCGAGACCTTGTTCGCCGGACTGGCCGAATTCACCCTGGTCTCGATCCCGATGTTCATCCTGATGGGCGCGGCGGTGGCCAACTCGCCGGCCGGCAAGGACCTGTACGAGGCCCTCGACCGCTGGCTCCAGCGGGTGCCGGGCGGATTGATCATCTCCAACCTCGGCGCGTGCTCGATCTTCGCCGCGCTCAGCGGCTCGTCGCCGGCGACCTGCGCCGCGATCGGCAAGATGGGCATCCCCGAGATGCGCCAGCGCGGCTATCCGGCCAGTCTCGCCACCGGCGCCATCGCCGCCGGCGGCACCCTCGGCATCCTGATTCCGCCGTCGATCACGATGATCGTTTACGGCATCGCCACCGAGACCTCGATCGGCCGGCTGTTCATCGCCGGCATGATCCCGGGGGCGATGCTGACCGGGTTGTTCATGATCTGGGCGCTGTATGCCGCCTGGCGTGGCGGGTACCGCTTCGACCGCGAGGGAAAGAGGTTCACCCTCGCGGAGAAGTTCGCCAGCCTGCCCAAGGTCCTGCCGTTTCTGGCGATCATCGCCGGCATTCTCTTCGTTCTCTATGGCGGTGTCGCCACCCCTTCCGAAGCGGCCGGGGTCGGCGCCTTCTTCTGCATTGTGCTGGTCGCCGTCATCTACAAGATGTGGCGACCGGCGCAACTGTGGAGCGTGCTCAGCTCAAGCATGCGCGAGAGCGTGATGATCCTGATGATCATCGGCGCCTCGGCGCTGTTCAGCTACACCCTTTCCAGCCTGTTCGTCACCCAGTCGGTGGCCGAGTGGATCGCCAATCTCGAGGTCAACCGCTGGGTGATGATGGCGGCGATCAACGGCTTCCTGATCGTCGCCGGTTTCTTCCTGCCGCCGGTGGCGGTGATCGTGATGACCGCGCCGATCCTGCTGCCGATCATCGAGCAGGCGGGGTTCGATCCGTACTGGTTCGCCGTCGTCTTTACCATCAACATGGAAATCGGTCTGATCACCCCGCCGGTGGGCCTGAATCTCTATGTAATCAACAGCATCGTTCCGGACGTGTCGCTGCCGACGGTGTTGCGCGGGGCGTTCCCGTTCATGCTGTGCATGGTGATCGCCATCATCCTCCTGTGCCTGTTCCCGGAACTGGCCACCTGGCTCCCCGAACTGTTGATGGGTCCGGCGATTTGACGAAGCGGGCGAGGCGACGGTCCTCGACGCGAGAGGTCAGGCTCTAAGTACAAAGCCAGTCGAGAAAGGCGGCATATACATCCGCCACCGCCTTGCGCTTGTCCTCGATGATTTGTTCCTTTCGCTCGCGGGACAACTCGACGGGGGCTTCCTTTAGCAGGCGAATCTGGATCTGGATCATTCGTCCCGCCTCCGCCTCCACACGCTCGATGGCCGATACGTAAATGTCGTCGCGAGGCAGATCCGCCGGCAGGATCGGGGTCAGTCGAATCTCCGACAGGAACCCATGTCCCAACGCCAGTCCCGAATAAACCATCTCGGGGCTCTGCATGGCGATCGGCCATGCAGCAGGCACGCCCATGGTCGTGGCCAAGAGGTTGGCATTGAGGCTCATCGCCTGGGCATAGATCGTCGGCTCCGTCGACCAATCCGTCACCCGTTGCAGAAGGCCGATCAGTTCGAGTTCCCGGAAATACTGGCTATGAAGCCATTCGTCCGCGGCCGAGCGGAACGGCTTCATCTCGACACCCGAGAGAAACGCCACGTTCAACCCCTTTGCGCCGAGCAGGAACAGGCTGATTTTGGTTTTCTCCCGGGTTCCCAACCCGTGCTCGGCGAGATAGGTGGCCGCTTTGTCAGCCTGCGTCGGCAGCATGTTTGGTTCCTTTGGCGCGCGGTCGGGGTTTTGCTCGTGTTCCCGATCGGGTTGCGGCCCTGGTTGATTTGGGTCTTATCGGTGGCGGCACCGCCCGCATATGATCGCCCTTGCAGGGGTAGGCGACCTCGTCGCCGCCGGGGTCGTCGCCGGCGATCCACACCGACCGGTCTCCGATCCAGGTGTCATCTTCGACGCTATCGATGAAATGCTTGATGACGCGCATGGTGATTTCGGGAAACTCGAGTGTAAAGGCGTGGTAAGCGTGCTGAATGATCATCAGCCGTGAGTTGGCAATACGCTGACGGAGAGCTTCGTGGCTCTCGCGGGGCGTCAGAAAATCGAACTCGCCGTTAACGATCAGGGTCGGACAGGTAATTCCGGGAAGCTCTTCAGCGAACGGCGCGAAATGCGTGAAGGACTCCATGAGGTTCTGCACGGCGTATAGATCGTTGCCCGCATATCCCCGCCGTTTCAGGGCCGGGATGGCCGCTTCGTTGCGGGCAAGCCATTGGGAGCTGAAATTCATGGGCAACAGAAGGTCCTGCAAATATGGAAGCCCGACTTGGGTCAATCCCTGGTAGAGGCAGGCTCCCAGTCGAGACAACTGTGCCGTGAGTTCGCCGAACGTACTCATTACAACGAGCCCACGAACCGTTTCGGGGTAGGCGAGAGCGTATTTCATCGCCACGATGCCTCCGAAGGAAATTCCGACGACGTGGCTTTCTTCGGCCCCGACGTGGGCGATCAACTCCCGCAACAGCCGCGGATGATCGTCCATCTCGATGAACAATACAGGTTTGGCGGACTGGCCCTGGCCGAGCATATCGAACACCAGAACGCGATGGCCGCGTTGGACAAAATAGTCGGTATAGCTGGTCCACAGCGCCGCCGATTGCGTCAGGCCGTTGACAAACGTGACCAGCGGGCCGTCGCCTTCGCCGACGAGCTCATAGTAAATGGCATGACCACCGATCTGCGCGAAACTCACCCAATCCTCCCGTCCCCGGAGCTCGTATGCCGTCCTGCTTTTCGTTCTTGGATAACCGGAGATATGAGATTGTCAAGGTTGTCGTGTCAGCCCTATGATACGCAGAAAAGCGTTTCACCGGTTTGGGGGGGGGGTAAACCCACAAATCGTTACTCGGATGGTCGGTCGGGAGAGTCTGTTTCCGGCGGCGGTCGGCAGTTCGAATGCGAGGAGGGATCAACATCATGAAAAAAATCGCTATGACGCGCGTCCTGGTCGCTCTGGCGGCATTCGCCGTCTGCGGCGCGCCTGTTTCGTCGGGCTGGGCCAAGGCGGCGATTACGGCGGATGCCGCGGTCGAATCGCTGGCGTCACTCAAACAATATTACGAGGTGCCGAATTTCCGGATTGGGGGCGCCTACGACCTGGATCGCCCCGAGAGTTGGGAGAACGGCGGCGAAGGAGGTGTGACCCTCGAGTCGCTGGGCGCGGGGCCGCTCCGGATCGGCTACATCACTCAGGGGACCCCCAAGGTCGATGAACAGGGCAAGATCATCAATGCGGTGATCGTCAGCAGTTATTATTCCAGCGATGCCACGAACATGTACAATTTCTGGGTCGACGGGCAGGCCGGAAACGCCTTTTCGAAGGGGGCGATCATCGGTCCCGGCAAGTTGATCGATACCAACCGCTACTACGTGGTGCTGCTGGACGCCCTGGGACTATGGGGGGCCAGCAAGCCGAGCGGCGGGTTGGGCATGAAGTTTCCCCAATATAGCTACTTCGACATGGTTCAGGCGAACTACCGTCTCCTGCGCGACCACCTCAACATCGCCCAGGTGGAGTTGGCAACGGGCGTCTCGATGGGGGCGACGCAGACCTATGTGTGGGGACTGCTGCATTCCGGTTTCGTCAAGACGATCATGCCGATCGGCGGAACCACCCAGTCGGACGGCGGGGATCCGGTCGGCAACTGGACCTTCCAGTTGGCGACGGCGGCGATCGAGAGCGATCCGGTGTGGAGAGAAACCGGCGGCAATTACTACGATCTGCCCAAGGACCAGCACCCGAACCAGGGCGTGGCGTTCAGTTGGTCGGTCCTCGGCATGACCGGGTTCGATTTAGCCTATCGCTCGACCCAATCGTGGGATGCTGTACAGAAGGAGGTATTCTTCTGGAAACCGACGGGGGATGAGTCGGCAGGGGTGATGGCAAAGACCAAGGACTACGACGCAGTCGACCTGTTTTATCGCAATGCCGCCGGCAACACCTACAACATCAATGCGGATCTTCATCGGATCACCGCACGGACCCTGGTCATCCACGTCGAGAACGACCTCTGGCTGAACATCACCAAGGCGCGCGCTGCCGTTGACCGCATTCCCGGCGCTCAGCTGGTCACGTTAACCAGCCCGATCGCCCATTACGCCGTTTTCTCGGCGTTGAATACCGAAGCCGACAACGTCATCCTCGATACTTTCCTTCGCGATACCGGTGTGATCGCTGATCCGGAACGGACGTTCGTGGCGGCCAACTACCGCTCGCCGCGGGTGACCATGAAGCCCGATCCCGAAAAGGGTTTCTGGAAGGAACAGTTCACCTATCCGTTCCCGGTGAAGTACGCGACCGGCAAGGACAGCCGGGGAGAGAGCTGGGAAATCGGCTACATGGATGAGTACAACGGCTCCGACCCCAATCCGCCGGTGCTGATGATCATCCACGGCAAGGGCGCGTTCGGCGCGCACTACGGCTATCTCATGAAATATGCGTTGGAGCGCGGGCTTCGGGTCATCGTTCCGGACATGCCGCACTACGGCGTCTCCGGCCCCGGAAATCTCGACAAGTCGCCGGCCCGCACGCTTCAGGACGCCCGCGATGCGATCCATGACGTCGTCGTCAACCAACTCGGCGTGAAACAGGCTTACTGCCTTGGACATTCGCTGGGCGGGCAGTTCTGCCTCGGCTATGCGCTCAGTTATACGGATGCGGTTGCGGGATTGATCCTCGAAGCGCCTGCCGGACTTGAGGAGTTCCCGAAAGAGCTCGACATGGGCGGCGACAAGCCGGCGCCGCTGTTCGACCCTTCGTACGCCCACGATTTCGCCAAGTGGAAGAAGGTTTGGGGGCCGACGGGCATTCTCGACTCGGAAATGAACAAGAGCGCGGAGGACGTTCGCGCCTTCTTCTATTTCCAAAAACGGGACCCGGAAACCGGCGCTCTGTCGCCGAGCACGGCCGGATATTTCGTCGACGACACCGAGTATGCCCGCCTTCACACCGATCAGCGGGTTGCGATCATCGATGCCGACAAGGCCGAGTACGAGCAGTACGTGAACGCCTTCATATACGACGTCTACTCGATCGGCAGCGAACTGGTGAAGGGCGATCCCGACAACCTCTATCAGCGTCTCACCGACATCAAGGTTCCGATACTGCTGCTGTTCGGCAACGAAGAGCCGTTCATCCCGTCCACGGCTCTCAACGGGCTGCAGGACATGGCGCGGGACGTCATCATCCCGTTCATGAATCGGATGACGGAAGCGGGCAATCGACCTGTCCTCAAATTGTATCCCGGGGTGGGGCATTTCATCCATACCGACGTGCCGTACGAGTTCGCCAATGATTCCGTCGATTTCGTGCTCACGGGCCGGGTCGAGGTGATGACCGATCCCGTGGTCGACTTCATGGTCAATCCCCGGAAAGCCATCGGCGCAGCGGTCGTTTCCACGACCGCCGGTGGCGGGCCGGTCAAGTCGGCCGGCGGTAAACTGAACAAGTAACTCGGGCGGAGGAACGAACAATGAAGACATCGATCGCGCGGATGGCTTTCTCCGCAGCCACACTCGTTGCATTTACTCTGATCGTGGCGTTGCCGGCTCTAGGTCAAGAACCACTGACGGCGAACGCGGTCATACCATCACTCGCCAACCTGAAGAAATTTCACGAGATACCGAACTTCCGCATCGGCGGCGCCTATGACCTCGACAAGCCGGAGAAGTGGGAGAACGGCGGCGAGGGCGGCGTGACCTTGGAGTCCCTCGGCGCGGGGCCGCTGAAGATCGGCTATATCGCCCTCGGCACGCCAGAACGGAACGACGAGGGTGAGATCGTCAACGCGATCATCATCAGCACCTACTACTCCGGCGATTCGACCAACATGTATTACTTCTGGGTCGACGGCCAGCCCGGCAATGACTTTGCCAACGGTTCGTTGATCGGGCCCGGCAACGTGTTCGACACGGATCGTTATTATGTGGTCATGCTGGACGCGCTCGGGCTGTGGGGCGCCAGCAAGCCGAGCGAAGGGCTCGGTATGAAGTTCCCGCGGTACACCTTCCTCGACATGGTGCAGGCCAACTACCGTCTGCTCAGGGATCATCTGAACATTGCCGAGGTGGATCTGGCCACCGGCGTTTCCATGGGAGCAAGCCAGTCTTACGTGTGGGGGGTGCTGCATTCCGGCTACGTCAAGGCGATCATGCCGATCGGCGGCACCACGCAAATGGACGGCGAGGCCCCGGTCACCAACTGGCTGTTCTCGCTGGCGACCGCGGGGATCGAAAGCGATCCGGTGTGGATGAAGACCAACGGCGATTACTACCACCGGCCGAAGGCGCAGCATCCCAACAAGGGCGTGATGTTCAACTGGTCGGTGCTCGGGTTGACCGGCTACGATCTGGACTATCGCTCGACCCAGCCGTGGGACGCGGTGGTCAAGGAGGTTTTCTATTGGAACCCCGAAGGTGATCAATCGGCGAACTTGAAGAAAAAGGCCGAGCAGTTCGACGCGGTCGATCTCTGGTACCGCAATCACGCGGGGAGCATTTACAACATCAACGAGGAACTGGATCGGATCACCGCGCGCACGCTGATCATCCACGTGACCAACGACAACTGGCTCCTGTACGGCAAGGCGCAGACGGCCGCGGCCCGGATTGCCGGCGCCCAGCTTCTTAGCTTCGAGAGCCCGATCGCCCATTACGCCGTCTTCAATGCCCCCAACCGTTACCGCGACGTGATCGGGGCCTTCCGGGACGACAAGCTGTTTTTCGGGGGAGGGATGGCCGCGACCGCCTCGGGCGCTTCGGAAGGCGGTGAGAAACCCGCCGGATTGGCGAAGTAGCAAGCGACCGCTGGACTATCGGAACGGCCCGTCCGGCTGTCGTCGGCGGGCCTTCCGATCGCTCAACCGGCGAAGAAATCGGCGAAGTGACGGGCGTAGAGTTCCGGTCGCTCGACATTCATCGAATGGCCCACATCCGGAACGACGACGAGCCGGCAGTTCGGCATCCGATCGGCCATTTCCTCCACATGCTCGCGAGGAATCCAGTAGTCCTGTTCTCCCCACAGCAATAGGTGCACGTGGGAGATCGTTTCCTGCTTGGCACGGAGCGTTCCGTCGTCCCACTCCCTGGTCAGGTTACGCGGTGTCCCGAACAGGATTCCGTCGGACACCTTCCTGGCGTTGTCGACCAGGCGTTCGAACAACGCCCGCTGATCCGCGCTCGCGCGATCGGCGAACACCGGCTCGGCGCCGGGCCGCAGGGATTCCGGCGTGAACAACGTGGGCATGGCGGTGACGAACAGGGCCCGGGCAAAGCCATGGTCGTCGCGCATCTGTGCGAACACGGCCTCCTGCTCGGGCTCGAAGCGGAGACCCATCGGTCCGATCGGATCGAGGGCGAGCACGCGACCGAACCGCTCCGGTTCCATCAACAACATGTGGGTGCTGATGATGCCGCCGGTCGAGTGGATGGCAAGGTGGCAGTGCCGGATGCCCAGAGTGTCAATTGCCGCCAGCATGTCTTCGGCATGCCGGCGCATCGAATAATTGGCGTAGTCGGGATCGGCCTCGGGCCTGTCCGATCCGCCGCATCCCCGCCACTCGATGGCGACGACCCGAAGATCGCCGGGCAGCTTGTCCCAGACCAGATCGAGCCAGTCGGCGCAGCCGAGATTGCCGTGAATGAAAACAACGATCGTTTCACCGTCTCCGTGCTCGATTACGTTCAAATTGAGATTGCCGATATTGATCAAAGGCATCGTTCCGACTTCCCGCTGTATATTCCGCCACGTTTTGCGGCGGATGGTGCACCAACCGCCGGAATATGTCCACGTACGATCGAAGGCGGGATCTTGGTTCGTATGGCGTCGGCCGCCGCTATCTGTAAGATGCGGATACCGTCTCGAAAGAAGCGGAAACCGGTCAGGAAGGGAGGGGGGAGCCATGTCGATGATCGAAAAAAGCTTGATGAGCCTGGGTCCGCACGGGTTCCATAGGATCGCCTACGCCCAGTGGGGTGACGCCCACAACAAGCGCGCGCTGATCTGTGTCCACGGGCTCACCCGCACCGGACGCGACTTCGACTTCATCGCCGAGGAACTGGCGGACGACTATCGCGTCGCCTGTCCCGACCTGCCCGGCCGCGGGCACAGCCACTGGCTGGCGGTCCACGCCGACTACAACCTGCAGACCTATATGACCGACTTGACGGCGCTGATCGCCCGGCTCGGCGTCGAGGAGGTGGACTGGATCGGCACGTCCCTCGGCGGCCTTCTCGGCATGACGCTGGCGGCCCAACCCAACAGCCCGATCCGCAAGCTGGTCCTCAACGACATCGGCGCCCTGGTCGCCAAGCCGGCGCTGGAGCGGATCGCCGGCTATATAGGCAAGGATCCGGCGTTCCCCGACCTGGCCGCCCTGGAAGCCTACCTGCGCGAGGTCAATGCCCCGTTCGGCCCACTGACCGATGCCCAGTGGCGGCACCTGGCCGAGCCCGGCGCCCGCCGCGACGCGCAAACGGAATCATGGCGGCTACACTACGATCCCGGTCTCGCCGGGCCGTTCCAGGAGAGTTGCTCGGGGGACCTCGA
>JAUXFS010000097.1 GCA_030622775.1 Rhodospirillales bacterium
CGAGAAGGGCCTGATCTCGATCGACGAGTTGGACGAGCGCAAGCGGGCCGTCGGCCAACGGCTGATGGAGCAGTTGCGCGAGAAGGGCACGGGCGTCGTTTTTCAGGACCCCGAACACGACAAGTATGCCTTCGACAACCAGGCCGAGATCGACTGCGCCGGCCGAATTCCGCTGTGCCACGCCACCTGTTGCCGCCTCCCCTTCGCCCTCTCCAAACAGGACGTTCGAGAAGGAATCGTCCGCTGGGATCTCGGCCAGCCCTACATGATCGACCAGGGCGCGGATGGCTGCTGCAATCATCTCGATCGGTCCGCCCGCGCCTGCACCATATGGAACAACCGGCCGGTTCCCTGCCGGGGGTTCGACTGCCGCAAGGACAAGCGGATCTGGTTGGACTTCGACAAACGCATTCCCAACCCCGCCATCAACCAACCGGACTGGGCGCGTAACCTGGCCGAAGACGGAACGACGGTGAACGAGCAACGGAGCAAGCCGTGATCGACGATCTGGACAGAACCCTGAAAAAACTCCTCGAACAGGAGGTGGATATTCTCGCCGAGGAACACCAGAACGTTCACTTCGAGGTCCCCGACGACAAGTTTCAGCCGGCCCTTCCGGCGGTCAACCTGTTCCTCTACGACGTTCGCGAGGACCGTGAGTTCAGAACCAACGAATGGTTGACGCGACGCGAGGAAGGCATGGTCACCAAGCAGCGTGCCCCGGCACGGATCGAATGCTCCTATCTCATCACCGCCTGGGCCGGCGACACCTACAGCGAGCATCTGTTGCTGGGCAAGGTGATCAGAGCCCTGCTCCGCCATTCGACGATCCCCACCGGCCTGCTCCAGGGAAGCCTGGCGGGACAGGAGCCGCCGCTGCCGACCAGCACGCTGCAACCGGGCCGGCTGCAGAGCCTGGGAGAGTTCTGGCAGGCGCTCGGCGGAAAGCTCAAGGCGGCGCTGACCTATACGGTGACGATCGGCGTCCCGGTCGACGAGCCGGTCGAACTCGGTCCGCCGGTGACCGAGAAGCTGATCACGCTCAAGCAGACAACGGGAGAGGAGTAGGCGGTGGAAAACCCGGAAACCATCCGCCGGCAGGTCGCGATCGCCGGCAGGGTTATCGACGAGTTGACCCAACAGCCGGTTGCGTGGGCTCGCGTCCGATTGACGAATGGGCCGCCCGCCTTCGTTCAGCCGATGGTTGCCCGGGCCAAGTTGGCGCCGCTGAGCAAGGCCCCGGGCGATGTCGCCCAGGCCCACGGCGATCTGGACAAGGCGGGCGTCAACAACGCCGGAAAGCTGAGGGCGGCGCAGATCGTTCTCGACTATCTTTCGCGGCGCCACGGAGCGGCGCTTGCCGCCGATCGCCCCGACCGGACCCGGACCGCGGCGGACGGCCATTTTCATTTTCTCGACCTGCCCGACGGCAACTACGCGGTGACGGCGTCGCTGCCCGAGGCGGGCAGCCGGTACGGAACGGCGGAGGTGGAGAATCTCCCGGTTTCGCGCGATGGCGAGGACAGGATCGCCTGGGCCTGGACCGAAGTGAAGCTGCCGCCCACGACGATCAGCGGTAAGGTTACCAACCAAAGCGCCTCGCCGGTGAAGCTGGCGTCGGTCTGCGTGAAGGGAAGTGGAGAGAACGCTTTCACCGATGACACGGGCGAATACCGGCTGACCGCCCTGGAGATCGGCAACCGCACCGTGTCGGCGTCCGCCCCGGGGTTCAAGGCGGCCCCCAAGGTCGTCCAGCTCGGTGAGGCCGGGAAAAAGCAGGCGGTGGATATCGTGATGACGCCCGCCAATTCTTGAGGGCGGGACGGAATGCCCTTCCTCCGCACCGACCCGCCGGTCGCGCCGAAAGCTTGTCAACACAGCCTTCCAGCCGGATCTTTGGCGCATCAGATCATCGAATGATTGAATGATCCCTCGGAGCTTCCCATTTCGTTGAACAACCGAAATTTTTCTGTCAGACTTGAATTGTAGACACGTGGACATCCACAAAGGAGGGGGAGGTCGTCATGCCGCAATATTTATCTCCTGGAGTCTATGTCGAGGAAGTGCCCTCGGGAGGCGCGCCGATCGCCGGCGTCGGGACGAGCACCGCCGGGTTCATCGGACAGACCGCCGATCAGGTCAATGTCCCGGGTGAATTCGCGGAAGACGGCTCGGGCGAGAAGCTGGTCGATTCCCTGGGCGACCCGATTCCGGTCAAACACGATGCGCCGCCGCAGGGCGAGCCCCAGCTCATCACCAGTTGGGAGAGTTTCAAAAGAAGATTTGGTGATTTTCACCAGGACAACAACAACAAGACCCTCGCCCACGGGGTCTACGGGTTCTTCAAGAACGGCGGGACGCGCTGTTGGGTGAGCCGGGTGCAGGACGCTTCGAAAACCAAACCTGTCACCGACGCACTGGCGAGTTTCAATGCGATCGACGAGATCGCCATCGTCGCCGTGCCCGGTGCGCTCGACAAGGCCATTCAGACGGCGATCCTCGACCACTGCGAAAAAACCGGTGATCGCTTCGCCATTCTCGACGGCCAGCGCGCGACCACCTACACCCCCGCGGCGATACAAGGGGGCGTCAGGGGCAGCAACTATGGGGCGCTGTACTTTCCCTGGATCCAGGTCTTCGATCCGGTAACCGGCGGCGACGACTACGTGGCGCCCAGCGGCCACCTTGCCGGCGTCTACGCGCGGGTCGATACCGAGCGGGGCGTTCACAAGGCTCCGGCCAACGCCGTCATCCGGGGCGCCCTCGGCGTGGAAAACCGTTTGAGCAAGGCCGATCAGGATGGCCTGAACCCCGACGGCATCAACGTGATTCGCGCCTTCAACGGCAACATCACGGTGTGGGGCGCCCGAACCCTGGGCGGCGACGACAACGGCGAGTGGAAGTACATAAGCGTGCGCCGGCTGTTCTTGTTCCTGCGTGAATCCATCGACGAGGGAACCCAGTGGGACGTGTTCGAACCCAACACGCCGGACCTGTGGGCCAAAATAACCCGCAACATCACCGCGTTCCTCACCAACGTTTGGCGCAGCGGGGCGTTGTTCGGAAACACGGCGCCGGAGGCGTTCTACGTAAAATGCGATGCCGAGCTCAATCCGCCCGAGGTTCGCGATGCGGGACGGGTGGTGACCGAAATCGGGATCGCCGTGGCGAAACCGGCGGAGTTCGTCATCTTTCGTATTAGCCAGTGGGGTGGGCCGAGCGCCTAGACGTCTTTAGCTCCACCTTCTAGTGATCTGGCCAGTGATCTGGCCAGTGATCTGGTTCTGTCTCGGGAGGGGGGATGCAGCAGTATCGAACCCCTGGCGTCTATCGGGAGGACATTTCCCTGGCGTCGGCGACGGCGCCACTGACGGGTGTACCGGCGTTCCTGGGGCTGACCCGAAATCGTCCGGACGCGACCGACGACCCGGGAGCGTTCGCCGTCAGGCGTTGGCCCGAGTTCGAGAACAAGTTCGGCGGTCCGTTGCCCCAAGGTTACCTGGCGCAAGCGGTGCGCGGTTTCTACGACAACGGCGGAAGCCTGTGCTTCGTTCAGCCGATCGACGATCTGACCGAAGGGGCGCTCAACAGGGGATTGGCCGCCATCGCCTCCCTGGACGTCGACCTGGTCTGCGCGCCCGACATCATGGCGGCATCCGACGAGAACCCGATCGCCCTGCAGGGCGCCGTTCTGGATCACTGCGGGACGGCGGGCGACCGCATGGCGATCCTGGATTCCCTGCCGGGCGCCGGTGTATCGCTCGTCGAAAACAACCAGCACAAAAAACTGCTCGAACTGGGATCGAGCGTCGTCAACGGTGCGCTGTACTACCCCTGGGTTCTGGCGTCCGAAGGACGGGTCGTTCCCCCATGCGGCCATGTCGCGGGCGTCTACGCGCGCAGCGATCGCAAGTTCGGCGTCCACAAGGCGCCGGCCAACGAGATCCTGCAAGGCGTTTCGGACCTGGTCCCCAACGTCAGCGACGCGGACCAGGCCGAACTGAATCCGATCGGTGTCAACTGCCTGCGCGCTTTCCCCGGCCGCGGAATCCGGGTCTGGGGCGCGCGCACCCTGAGCCGCGAGCCGGCGTGGACCTATATCAGCGTCCGCCGCTTGTTCCTGACCGTCGGACGCTGGATCGAGCGCAACCTGGCCGCCGTCGCGTTCGAGCCGAACGATGCCCGCCTGTGGTCGCGCATCGAACGGGAGCTGACCATCTACTTCAGCGACCTGCTTCGGCAGGGCGCACTCAAGGGAAACACCGCCGCGGAAGCGTTCTATGTCAGATGCAACGCGGAAACGAACCCGCAAGAGGGGCGCGAGGCGGGAAAAGTCGTCACCGAAATCGGGCTGGCGCCCCGCGTTCCCGCCGAGTTTATCGTGGTTCGGATCATCACCGGCACCAGCGGAGTAACCATCGCCGGGCCGATGAGGCTTGAATAACAAACCGAGGAGACTGTGTCATGCCAGTTGGAAGTCGAAGAGACCCCTATCGCGGTTACAACTTTCTCGTGGAAATCGACGGCATCACCCGCGCCGGCTTCCGCGAGTGTTCGGGCCTGGACAGCACCCAGGATCCGATCGAGTACCGTGAGGGTAACGAGGGCCCGACCGCCCGCAAGCTGCCCGGTCTCAACAAATACTCGAACATCAGCCTCAAGTGGGGCATCACCGATGATGCCGAGTTGTGGGACTGGCGCCAGCAGGTCATGAACGGCAACATCGGCGAGGCGCGTAGGAACGGCTCCATCGTTCTCATGGACGATACCGGCGAGGAGAAGCTGCGCTGGAACTTCCGCGAGGGCTGGCCGACCAAATGGACGGGCCCGTCGCTCAACGCCACGGGTAGCGACATCGGTATCGAAAGCCTCGACATCGCCCATGAAGGGATCGTCAAGGCATGACGTTGCGGACCGAGTTCCCGTTCAGCCTGCCGCGCGGGTATCTGGATGTGGAGGGCAACATTCACCGCGACGGGGTGATGCGGCTGTCCACCGCGTATGACGAAATCGCGCCGATGAAAGATCCCCGCGTTCAGGCCAATCCGGGTTACTTGGTCGTCATCCTTCTGTCTCGGGTGATCACCCGCCTGGGCGATCTGGAGCAAATCAACCCGAAGGTCATCGAAGGGCTTTTTTCGGCGGATCTGGCCTATTTGCAGGACTTCTACCGCCGCGTTAACGAAAACGGACACGATCGGCTGCCAGTGACCTGCCCCCACTGCGACTCCAAGTTCGAGGTGGAACTCGCCAGCCTGGGGGGACCCTAGGCTACCCCTTGGACCGTGTGTTCGAGGAGGTAGCCTATGTCGCCTACTACTTTCACTGGCCGCACGACCAGGTGATGAACATGGAGCATCGCGAGCGGCAGCGCTGGGTCGCCGAGATCGCAAAGATCAACCGGCGACTGAATGACGCGATGGCGACAGGGTATTCGGACTGATGGCAACGGGAACGCGGGACGATCCCTACCTGGCCTTCAATTTCCTCGTCGAGATCGGGGGGCTCTCGGTCGGCGGCTTCAGCGAGGTCACCGGTCTGCAGGTCGAGGTGGAAGTCCAGGACTACCGGGAGGGCGGACAGAACACCTTCATCCACAAGCTGGCGGGGCCGGTTCGCTATCCCTCGAACCTGGTTCTCAAACGAGGCTTGGTGGATATCGACATCTTGTGGGGATGGTACCAAGCCGTCCTTCTGGGGTTCGTCGCGCGACAGAATATCTCGGTCATTCTGCGGGACAGCGAAGGCGACGAACAGCGACGCTGGTTCTTCGTCAAGGCCTATCCGGTTCGCTGGAACGGCCCGGGGTTGCGGGCGAGTTCGGCCAACGTGGCGGTCGAAACGCTGGAGCTGGCCCACCAGGGCTTTTGGGCCGTGGGGGGGCTGGGGTGAAACCCATGGACACGGAACGCCCGCCCGCGCATCGCCGACCGCCCGATCGGGAAACGGCCGGCCTGGCCGGCGACGGTTATTCTTCATACGAAACCGCGGGCCTCGGTCTCCACATCGTCGCGCGCTACGGCCGCTCGCCGGGGGTGATCCCGATGGAGGCGACGCTGCAACGATTCCGTCGCACCGGTCTGTTCGGCCACGATCGGCTGCCGCTGTTGACCCGTCTGTCCCGGCATTGGGGCGGGGTGAACCTGCCCTACCCCGGCAGCGGCGCGCCGTTGACCTTTCTGCAAGCATCTCCGTTTGCTTCGGCTGAGTTTGCCGGCGCCGAGCGGATCGGCCGGCCGATCGTGTCCGCCACGACCGGGACGGTGGACCCGGGAGCGCCGTCGAGCGTCCCGGTCACGCCGCGCGGCCCCCTGCCAAGGGCTCGCGAGACTTGGCCAAGTACTCGCGAAATCGGGAGGCGCATGATCACCGAACGGGCGATCGCGCCGTCGGCTTCGGCGGCAACCGAACCGGGATCAGCCATCGTTCGGCGCCGACGGTCCCAGGCCTTGGACCCGTCGCCGGATCCGGCCAACGGGCCGCCGGCACGGCGCCCAGCGGCGACCAGCGCCGCAACGGCCGCGCCGGTCGGGACGGTAGTCCGGCCCGCCGAGGCCCCTCCACATGGCCCCCTGCCCCTTTCGCCAGCGGATAGCAACCTTGGCCGCCCGATCATTCGCCGCCGCAAACACGCCTCCTCCGAGCCGTCGGCCCGAACCACGACCTCGGTGACGACCGAAACGGAGCCCCCATTGCGGCTAGGCCCGCACCCCGGCAAAGAAGAAAGCACCATCAGGCGAACGGCGATGCCGCTGCCCGTCGCGGGCGAACGGCTCCCTTCGACACGCGGTTCGGCGCCGGCCTCCCCTGCGCCTACGCCGGAGCCGGCACCACGGGAGGAGCCGTCGACGATCG
>JAUXFS010000269.1 GCA_030622775.1 Rhodospirillales bacterium
GAACACATCGGCGATGGCGACATCTCGGTGACGGCCGACATCCTGCTCGCCGCCCGGTGCCTGGAGAAAGGCGCCCGGGTGGTCGGTCCGACGGGGAAGCCGGTCACCGAGGAGAGCATCGGAATGGCGGTGGCGATGCGCGACCTGATGTCCCATCTGCGCGACAGCGGCGAGGTCAAGGGCACCAATCCGAGTTTCACCAAGCAGGACCGCTCCCGCTTTCTCCAAGCGCTCGAGACGACCATCCAGGCTATCCGCCGCGGACGGTGAACGGCCCGTTCATGCGTGTATATCAAGGACCGTTGGTGTCAGGTCTCCGCCGCCACCGTCGCCCGGCGTTGGTAGTACGGCCAGTCGGTTCCCAGGATGTCTCGAACGACGCCTCGGGCGCAGGCGGACCAGCGCTCACCGTGGGTGCGTCTCGGGTTGGTGTTCTCCGGATGAATCAGGGCCACGTAAAAGTGGTTGTCGGGGTGGATCACGGTGTGGCTCGCCCGATGGCTCAGGATGAAGCTCGAATCCTCTCCCAGATTGCGGTCGGCGAAAGGGTTCCGCCGCCACAGGTCCTTGCGGTAACACAAACTACCTCCGGCGATCAGCGGGTGGTTCCGTCGCGGGTAGCGGTATCGCCACAGTTGTTCGCTGCCGGGGTCGTAGAACAATACCGTGTCCAGGCCGCAGATCTCCGCGCCGGCCCGCCGCAGGCCGGTCACCTGGTATTCGATGCGCCAGTCCGCCATCCAATCGTCATCATCCCAGTGAACGATCACATCGCCCTTGGCCTCGGCGCAGGCGAGATTCCGCTTCGCGCCGACCGTCTGTCGGCTTTCCAATCGGATGTAGCGGATCGCCGGATCATCGGGCACCAGATCGCCGACGGCGTCGTCGCCGTCGTCGACGATCAGCAGCTCGCGGCGGGGATAACCCTGGCGGAGAAAGTACTCGATCGCCTTCGGCACGAAGGCCCGGCGGTTGAACGTCGGCATGATGCAACTGACCACGGGCGTGGCCGTCGATGGCGAGGGGTGGACCGGTGCCGGCTCGATCTCGGGCTTCGTTGCGGCCGGCGAGCGCGCGGCGTAGAACCGGCGGTCCGGTTCCGGCAAGGGTGGCTCCGGGATCCGTCGCCAGTCGCCCGCATCGAGGTGGCGGCCGCAGGAGAACCGCCAACTGTTGGTCCCGTGACGCAGGTAGAGGAACAGATCGTCGCCGGCCACCCGTCCGAGCCGCGCGCCCCGGCCGATCGCCCGGCGCAGGAACGCGGCATCCTCGGCGAGCGAGATATCGGGGTAGCGGGCGAGTTGCTCGAAGACCCGCCGGCGGAAGACCAGCGTGCCGCCGTGGACGTCGTGCACGAACAACCGCCGGTGGAGCCGCGGGGCGCATGACCAGAATTCCCACCGTTCGAGGTCGAGAAACCGCGTCCCGAACAGTCCGGTGATATCGGCGGAGTCCGCCAGCAGCGGTTCCACCTGCATGCGCAGGCGACTCGGTCCGTACCAGTCGTCGTCGTCCCACTGGGCGATGATGGCGCCGTTGGCGATCTCGCAGGCGAGGTTGCGCTTGGCGCCGATGGACAGCGGGCGGGGAAGACGAATGTAACGGATGTCGGGGGCTGCCGGCATTCGGTGCGAGAGGTCCGTGGCGCCGTCGTCGACGATGACCAGTTCCCGTCGCGGATAGTCCTGGCGCCGGAAATAGGTGATCGCCCGCAGCATCCAGTCGGGTCGATCCCGGGTCGGCATGATGCAACTGACGAGGGGGCGATCCCGGCGGAGCGGGGTGACGGCAGGCGGGGAAGGCGGAGAAGGCGGGGCTTTCACCTCCTCCGCGGCGGGCCTCTCCGTTGCCGCCAGCGGGATGTGAACCCGGATGCGATCGACCGGCGCGAAATGCCGACAAGCGTCGCCGCGGCAGTGGGAGGCGTAGTCGGTCCGCGATCCGCCCAGCCGCAGGCCGCAGAACTTGTCCTGGTAGCGATGCCTGCTCGCGGTGATGCGGTTCTGTTCGTCGCGCCGGCGCCGCGCCGTGAGCGGATGGCGGTACACGTAGGATCCCTGCGCCCAGACGGGCCGGAAGCCGGCGCGTACCGCGCGGATGGTGTAGTCCATCTCCCAGCACGGACCCGGGCCATACCCTTCGTCGGCCGCACCGACCGCCTCGACCACCTCGCGTCCGACCGCGTAGCAGAAGTCGGCAAGCCCGTACAACGGCTCCAGCGTGCGCCATCCGCCGCCGAACCGCGCCGCCGCTTCGGCCGCGGTCGCGGCGATGTCCTGTTCGCCGCCGCCGCCCCGGGGGAAGGCTCCCTGCGGGCTCCACGCCCGGTTGGTGGAAGGGCCGGCGAGACCGTTGCGCGGATCGGCGGCGAGGGCGGAAAGGATCGGCTCCAGCCAGCCCGGCCCGACCAGCGAACCGCTTTCGAGCAGGATCAGCAGCTCCGCGTCGCTCTCCCGGACCAGCCGGTTGAAGCAGGCGGGGGCGCCCTGCGCCTCCTCGGTGCCCGACCGCGGCAGGTCTCGGAGCGCACGCAACGCATCGCGGGTGCCGACACCCGCTCCGTCGGCCAATAGCAACAAATCGATGGGGTGGGCCGTGTGCGCATGGAGGTGGGCGAGGGTGGCGCGCAGCCGCTCCGGCTCGGCATGAACATGAACGCCGATGCAGATCCGTCTCACCGCACGCTCCTTTTGATGCCCGTCCGCTCGCCCTCCTATGACGTTGCCGTCTCTCCGCCGTCGGAGGGTGAGGTGTCCTCGCCCGCTCCCTCTCCCAACGTTTCCTCCAAAACCTGGATGGCGCCGCTGATACGGAGCAGGGTATCGCGGAGGTTCGCCCGTTCTCCGTCCAGCTTCGCCAACCGGTCCTGGCCGGTGGCGAATTCCTGGCGAAGCTGTTCCAGCCGCTCCTTCAATTGTTGCTTGTGCGTCATGGTCTAGCCCCGCTCCGTCGCGGCTGAAGCCCGCGCGGAGATTGCCGCCAGGGCCTTCTGTTGTTCCTGGACCACTTTGACCAGGACGGCGACAATGTGGTCGTTGTTGACCGCCTTGCGATCGTTGGTGCCGACCTGTTCGGGGACATCCTCGGCGATGAATCCCAATTGCGTCTCGCGATCCGGGTCCGACTTCAGGGAGTACTTGACCGGACTCAGGTGGCTCAGGACGTGGTGGGCCTCGCCCGATGAGATCGCGTGTATGTCGTTCTTGAGTGATCGCGACGAACGCCGGTTCATGCTGACCCCGTAGACGCACCCCTTTTTCCAGTCTCCGCCATGATTGATGCTGAGATGGGTTGTCAGGTCGACCAGCGCCCTTCCCAGCGCCTTGCGCCGTGTGGAGTGACCGATGCGGAAATCGGCGCAACGGACGTTTGCGGTGAAGTTGTTGTCCACGTCGAGCTTGTTGAGCTGGGCGCGATACCAGATGTCCCCGACGCTCGACACCCCGAAGAGATTGCCGTGGGTATTGGTCCACAGCCACGCGAACTTCCCGTCCTTGTTGTACCAGACGTAGCGGTCACCGGGTTGCGGTTTGCTCGGCCAAGCGGTGAGGTTGCGACGGACGAAGCCCAACTCCGCGACCCGCCCCGTCAGGTCGATGCCTCCCGCTCCGGTCGTCGGGGCGAACGGACCGACCGCCATGTAGTTGGCGACATGGAGCGGCGCCTTGGGAGCCGTGGTTCCGATGCCGACGTTGTTTCCCAGCGGGTTGATCGCCAGTGGCTTGGATCCGTGGGACTGGATCCAGCTATAGCCGGTGTGATAGCCCATCCTCAGGTTGGCCCCGGTGGTGGGGCCCAGGATCAGGGTATTGCCGCTGGCGGTCTGGGCGCGATTGACGATCTGAAGCTTGGCCGCGGGCGCGACGGTCCCGATTCCGACGTTGCCGCGGGCGAGACCGATGCCGCTGGTGACTTTGCTCCAAGGAGAGAGGGGGATCGGCTTGCCCTTCAGGCGGATATCGGCGGCGTCGAAGGCGCCTCTGACCTTCAGGTTGCCTTGGACGGTCAGGTTGCCCGTAACCGTGCCGCCGCCGATCGAAAGCGCGCCGACTTCGGCCGCGGTGGGGGTATGGCCTTTCAACGCGGCAAGCTCGCTCGCCACGTCGCCGATCGCGCCCGCCGTCAGTTTGCCTTGGACAGTCAGGTTGCCGGTAAGCGTGCCGCCGCCGATCGGCAGCGCGCCAATGTCGGCGGCGGAGTGGCCGTGGCTTTTCAGCGCGGCAATCTCGCTCGCCACATCGCCGATCGCGCCGGC
>JAUXFS010000314.1 GCA_030622775.1 Rhodospirillales bacterium
GGACAGCATACCGACGAGGTGCTCAAGGGCCTGCTCGGCGTCTCCACCGAACGGCTCGCCGAACTCCGCGAAAAGCGGGTGATCTGAACGACCGCACGGCGGGTGAATAGGCTCTCAACATTTGACGGAACCGACGCTTCGGTGTAGGTCCTGTGCCGTTCTATTGGCCACGAATGCAAGAATGCAAGGGGAGGGGAACCCATGAAACTGCCTTCGAATTTTTACAAGCCGCTGGCGATCGGAGCGCCGCAACCGGTGCGCGAGTTGCCCGTCCGCCCCGAGCGGATGATCCATTTCTTTCCCCCGCACATCGAGAAGCTCCGCGCCCGGGCGCCCGACATCGCCAAGCAGGTGGACGTCTTCCTCGGCAACCTCGAGGACGCCATCCCCGCCGACGCCAAAGAGGCCGCCCGCGCCGGCTTCATCGAGGTGGCCAAAGCCGTCGACTTCGGCGAAACCGGCTTGTGGACTCGGGTCAACGCACTCAACAGCCCCTGGTTCCTCGACGACATGGACCAGATCGTCGCCGCCGTCGGCAACAAGCTCGACGTGGTGATGATCCCCAAGGTCGAAGGCGTGTGGGACATCTACTTCGTCGACCAGCTGCTCGCGCTGCTCGAAGCCAAGTACCAGATCACCAAGCCGATCCTGATCCACGCCATCCTCGAGACGGCGCAAGGGGTGAAGAACGTCGGCGAGATCGCCGCGGCCAGCCCGCGGATGCACGGGATGAGCCTCGGCCCGGCGGATCTGGCCGCGTCGCGCGGGATGAAGACGACCCGCGTCGGCGGCGGCCATCCGTTTTACGGGGTGCTCGCCGATCCGGTCGAGGGCCGGGACGAGCGGGCGTTCCTCCAGCAGGATCTCTGGCATTACACCATTGCCCGGATGGTCGATGCGTGCCTGTCCAGCGGCCTCAGGGCGTTCTACGGCCCGTTCGGCGACATCAAGGACGAGGCCGGATGCGAGGCCCAGTTCCGCAACGCCTTCCTGATGGGCTGCGCCGGCGCCTGGTCGCTGGCGCCGAACCAGATCGGCATCGCCAAGCGGGTGTTCAGCCCCAACGTCGGCGAAGTGCTGTTCGCCAAGCGCATCCTCGAGGCGATGCCCGACGGCAGCGGCGTCGCGATGATCGACGGCAAGATGCAGGACGACGCCACATGGAAGCAGGCCAAGGTCATCGTCGACCTCGCCCGGCTGGTGGCGAAGAGGGATCCGGATCTGCCCAAGGCCTACGAGTTCTAGCGCCCGCGGTCACCGGACACGGCCGTCGCCATCGGGCGCAACGCAACAGTTACGGATAGGGTCATGAGTATAAAAACCAATCCCGGAAACTACTTCGAAGACTTCACGATGGGCCAGAGGATCGTTCACGCGACGCCCAGGACGATCACCGATGGCGACGTGGCGTTGTATACGGCGCTCTACGGCACGCGCTTCGCGGTGAACTCCTCGGCCGAGTTTGCCGCCGCGGCCCTGGGCCTGGAGCGGGCGCCGGTCGACGACATGCTCGCCTTTCACGTGGTCTTCGGCAAGACGGTTGCCGACATCTCGCTCAACGCCGTCGCCAATCTCGGCTATGCCGCCGGCAAGTTCGGCGAGCCGGTGTTTGCCGGCGACACCCTCTCGACCACCTCGACGGTGATCGGTCTGCGCCAGAACAAGGACGGCAAGACCGGTGTCGTCTACGTTCGCTCGGTCGGGGTCAATCAGCGTCGCGAGACGGTACTCGACTACGTCCGCTGGGTGATGGTCCGCAAGAAGGATCCGGACGCGCCGGCGCCCGAGACCGTCGTTCCCGATCTGCCCGAGGCGGTGGCGGTGGGCGAGCTGACGGTCCCCTATGCCCTCCATATCGAGAATTACGACACCGCGCTCGCCGGCAGCCCCCATTTGTGGGAGGACTACGAGGTCGGCGAGAAGATCGACCATGTGGACGGGATGACCATCGAGGAAGCCGAGCACATGACGGCGACCCGGCTCTACCAGAACACCGCCAAGGTGCACTTCAACCAGCATACGGAAAAGGACGGCCGCTTCGGACGGCGGATCATCTACGGCGGCCACATCATCAGCCTGGCGCGCTCGCTGTCGTTCAACGGGCTGGCCAACACGTTCAAGATCGCCGCGATCAACGGCGGCCGCCACGTGGCGCCGACGTTCGCCGGGCATACCGTCTACGCCTGGTCGCAGGTGCTGGACAAGACGGACCTGCCGGGACATCGCGATATGGGCGCCCTCAGGCTGCGGACGGTGGCGACCAAGGATCGGCCCTGCGCCGACTTTCCGTACAAGGACGGAGAAGGCAAGTACGACCCGGCGGTGGTGCTGGACTTCGACTACACGGTGCTGATGCCGAAACACGGTTAACCGGGTGGCAATGTTGACGCTGCATAATCGGAGGCACGACCGGCCGCTCCCGTGACGCCCGATCCTGCGCGCGCGGCGGCGGTAACCGGAACCCGATGATCCGTGCGAGGATGCTTTGCGATGAAAGTGCTTTTCGTTCACCAGAATTTCCCGGGGCAGTACAAGCACATCGCCGCCGCCCTCGCCGACGACCCGCGCAACAAGGTCCTGGCGATCGGCGAGAAGCCCAACCTCGGCCGGCTGCGCCATCCCCGGGTGACGGAGATCGGCTACGAGACGCCGCGTGGATCGGCCCCGGCCACCCATCACTACGTCCGCAACCTGGAAAACGGCGTCCGCCGGGGTCAGGCGGTGACCCGGGTCGCCATCGAGCTGCAGCGCAAGGGCTACACCCCGGACATCATCTGCTGCCATCCGGCGTGGGGAGAAGGGTTGTACCTGGGCGACATCTGGCCGAAGAGCAAACGCCTGTACTACTTCGAGTTCTACTACCGCACCGACGGTTTCGACTCCAGCTTCGACCCCGAATTCCCCGGAAACTTCGACGACACCTTCCGCATCCACACCAAGAACGCCGTCAACCTGTTCAGCCTCAACGCCGCGGACTGGGGGGTGACCCCGACCCGCTGGCAGGCCTCCAGCATGCCGCCCGAGTATCGCCCGCGGATCAGCGTCGTCCACGACGGGATCGATACCGATCTGGTCAAGCCGAAACCCGACATCACCGTCACCCTCCCCAACGGGTTGCGGGTGTCGAAGTCGGACGAGGTAATCACCTTCGTCAATCGCCATCTCGAGCCGTACCGGGGGTTCCACACCTTCATGCGGACCCTCCCGCTGATCCTGAATCGCCGCAAGAACGCCCAGGTGCTGATCGTCGGCGACGACGAACCCGGTTACGGCGCGCCGGCCAAGGACGCCAAAAACCATCGGGAGAAGTATTTGAAGGAGGTCGGCGACAAGCTGGATCTCAGCCGGGTGCACTTTCTCGGGCGGATTCCGTACGACAGCTTCGTCAAGATGCTGCAGCTTTCCGCCGTCCACGTCTACCTGACCTACCCGTTCGTTCTGTCGTGGTCGATGCTGGAGGCGATGAGCGCCGGGGGCCTGGTGGTCGGCTCGCGGACGCCGCCGGTGGAGGAACTGATCACCCACGGCCACAACGGCCTGCTCGTCGACTTCTTCAAGCCGCGGGAGATCGCCGACATGGTCGACCGGGTGCTCAATCACCCGAACAGGATGCAGGAGATGCGCGACGAGGCGCGCAAGACCATCGTCGACAACTACGACCTCAAGACGATCTGCCTGCCGAAACACCTGCAACTGATCAAGACCCTCGCCGCCGGCAAACGGCCGCAAGTGGAAGCCGCCTGAACCTCGGCCCGGCGCCGACGCCGCGGTCGCTTCGGGACCGTTTTTGTATACCTTTTGCATACCTCGGGCGCCGTTTTGTATACCTTCGTTACGCATCCGTGGCAGTTAACACGTTGATTTCAAAAGAAATCAGTCGGCACCAAACATGAAAGGTATACAAA
>JAUXFS010000045.1 GCA_030622775.1 Rhodospirillales bacterium
CGGCCCCTTCCGCGAGCACCCGGCCGGCCCGATCGCCCCGCCACGCGGGATCCGCCGGGCCGGGCCGCTCAACCGCAACCACCATAGACCAACCTGCGTCGATACCGACCGATTGTGATCGTCCTACGGCACGACCCGGCGGATGCGTTTTCCTCGATCGATCAGTTTCCTGAGCGCCTCGTGAACGGCGCCAACGGTGATGTTCTCCATGCACGGAGGAGGATCGCGCGGCACCTCGAAGCCCAGATTGATGTAACCGCACCCCTCGACTTCCGAGGTCACCGGGATCGTCAAGGGTCCGGCCGCCCCCCACCGCTCCGGCGAGGTCGGGCCATGCAGGGCCACCACGCGCGAGCCGAGAACGGAGGCGACATGCATGATGCCGGTGTCGACGCTGACGACGGCTTGGGCGTTGCGCAATACCGCGGCCGTTTCCGCTAGGCTCAACTCCCCTGCGAGGCTCCGCGCCTGGCACCCCTGCGATCGAAGCTTGCGCACCAGATCGGCCGACGCCTCGCAATCGGAACCAGCCCCGGTGATGAGTATTTCGAGCCCGCCATCGTTCAGGAGCCGTCCCAGCTCGATCCACCGGGATTCGGGCCACATTTTCTGAACCCTGGCGGCGCCGCCCGGCCAGGGGTGAAAGACGATCGAGCGCTTGAGATTGATGGGCGGAACTCCGGACAATGCGTCCGAAGGCAGACGCAGCTCGGGAACGCTTCCGGCGTCGGCGCCAAGCAACCTCAGAAGATTTCTGTAGTTCTCCAACTCGTGAACATCAAACGAATGTCTGACGATCTCGTCATAGGCATAGTGGCGATACTGCCCACGCGTGGTAAATCCGATTTTGTAGCGTGACCGGGCCAGCGCCGTATATAGGGCGTTTATCCGTGGCCATGGCCCAAAATCGATAAATACGTCAAACTCAAAATGGCGAATAATCCTTATGCTCGTCAACGGCCTCTTCACCGGAAGCTTTATAACTTCCACTCCCTCGGGAATGAGCGGTGTCACATGGTAATTTTCGTCGCCGAGGAATAGAAAAAGCTCGACGCCGGGAAATTTTTTCCTCAGGTCCCGCAGGGGCCCGGTGAGAAGCACCGCGTCGCCGATCCCCGCCGTCTTGAGCACGCCGATCCTTCGAACGGCGGCGAGTTGCGTTCGCTTCCGCCTGAACAGCCCCAACAGGAAAACCAGGGGAATGCCCAAATACCAGTCGAGGCTTTTTGCCAATGGCCCCGATCGTGGCGAGGCTACCGAGCCTATCCCCATCCTCAGTTGTTCCCCTTAGATCGCGGAGTGTCGAGACGCGGAATCGTTTTCAACCCAACATTACACATATGTGCCTCCCTAGAATCCCTTTTCGGGAGATCGACGCGGCCGGAGCGAGCAACGGTCGTCCTTTGTAACGGATCGCTTCTGAACAAACTCTTTACGACGTTCGCTCGAAAATTGGCCATGGGCGCCAGCATGACCCTAGACGCCGCGGCCGCTCGATGCAAAGAGGCCGCCCCGTCGCCAAATCAAAGAATAGACCGCGACCCGCACCGTTGTTCAAAGCGTTCTGTTCAAAGCGTTCTGTTCAAAGTGTTCTGTTCAAAGTGTTCTGTTCAAAGCGTTCGTGCCGCCATGGCGCCCGACACCACGGACATTGCATTTAACCCCGCGAGCCCCGTTTTTTCGTTTTCCATGAGGACCGCCTGTTTACACTACCCCATGGGACGCCATTGAAATCATGTTTCACCGATGGCATGCGAGCCTCTATAAAAAAAGGGTTCGATCGTTCACGGATAGGAAACCATCTCCTGATTACATTGGGAGTCCCTGCGTTTCGCCCCTAAGAGTCCGTCCGGAAACGTATGATGTGTTTTCAACGAGTTGTAAGAACTTCCCTGCCAGGAATGGCGCCGAAGGCGATGCAGGAGCATCGTCGAGGGGATTGACGAGCATGACCCAATCGATGGTAACGCGGCGCGCACTCTTGGCCATGGCCGCGATCGTTGCGTTTCTACCCGGTCGACCTGCGCTGGCGGCCGACGGGCTTGGCGGGCCGCGATCGCCGCGTTCGCGGTCGGGCCGTTTGACCGAGATCTTCGGGCGAAGGCGGAGCGCTTGCGCCGTCGGGAGAGCGTATTTGCGGCAAGCGCCCAAGGAAGCGGATCCCGAATTTTTGATTAGTGCGATCTGTGAAACCGACGCGGACCTTCGCCGCGTTCTTGTCCATGGCGACAAATTCCGTCTCAGAAAGGCCCTGCGGGACCGCGTCCGCCAGGATTTCACGGATGGGCGGACCGTCAGGGTCGATGGCTGGTTGTTGTCGCGTACCGAGGCGCGGTTGTGCGCTCTCGCGGAGCTTGTATGACGCAAAGCCGACAGACGACGAGGGCGGCCGACCTACCCGCCGGGTCCATGGCCGAAGGTCACCCGCTATCCTGACGGCGCCCGCTCCACAGGGGTCGTGCCAATGCAGGCTGGTATCACCTGGAATGAATTCATGCTGACAGATGCGCGGCGGCTTCCGCGGGATACGGAGATCGAAGCCGATATCTGCATCATCGGCGCCGGCGCGGCCGGCATCACCCTTGCTCGCGAGTTCGTTGGCCAGCCGTTCAAGGTCTGTCTTGTGGAGAGCGGTGGGCTGGACTTCGACGACGAAACGCAGTCGTTGTACGAGGGGGATCTCGTCGGATTGCCGGGCACCCCCCTCGATGCTTCGCGGCTGCGTTTCTTCGGTGGCTCGACCAACCATTGGGCGGGGGTATGCCGGCCCCTGGACGCGGACGTTTTCGAACCCCGTTCGTGGATACCGTACAGCGGCTGGCCGATCACCCGGGCGGAACTCGATCCGTACTACGAACGGGCTCACGGGGTCGTTCAGATCGGCCCCTACGACTACGACCCCGAAACATGGAACGACGCTTTACCGGACTTTTTCAAGTTGCCGCTCATCGACGGTCGGCTGGAGCCCGCGGTTTTTCAGATGAGCCCGCCGACACGGTTCGGCGAGGTTTACCGCGAAGAGCTGGTGACGGCCCCCAATGTCGAAACCTGTCTCTACGGGAACGTGGTCGACATCGAAACCAACGATACCGCCAGCTCGGTCTCGCGTGTCCGCGTCGCCTGTCTCGAAGCCAACGAATTCTGGGTCAAGGCGAAGGTTTTCATCCTTGCCACCGGCGGCATCGAGAACCCGCGACTTCTGCTCCTCGCCAACAAGGTTCAAACCGCCGGATTGGGGAACGCCCACGACGCGGTCGGCAGGTTCTATATGAACCACCCCCGACTGGACGCGGCTTGGATCATGCTCAACGAGCCTTCGTCACCGGCGCTAAGGCCGATCTCGTCGGTCGGAGAGATCGTCACCCGACTCAAGGTCTCGGAACGGACGGCGGCGGCGGAGGGCATCGCCCGGTTCGCGGCGTGGATCTATCCCGCCGAGGCTTCGGGAAAGCGGCCGCAAAGCGAAGGCTACAAGAGCCTGCGATGGGTGCTGAGGCTGATCCGAAACGGCCAGCTTTCGACGGAAATCCTGACCCATTTGCGCCATGTCGCCGCCGATCTCGACGACGTCGTCACCGACGTCATCGCCAAGTACAGCGACCAGCCGTTGATCAGCATCGAACCCGAGTACGAACAGGTGCCGAACCCCGACAGCCGGGTCTTGCTCGGGGCGGACCGTGACGCTCTGGGGCAGAACAGGGTACAAGTGGATTGGCGGTTCACCGCCCTCGACAAGTTCAGCCTGCGCCGCAGCCTCGAAATCGTCGGCGAGGAAGTGGGCCGGACCGGTGTCGGGCGGCTCAAGATCGACGACTGGGTGATGAACGACGATCTCTCTTCTTTCCCCGGCGAAGACCGCTGGCATCCCGCGGGAACCACGCGCATGAGCGACAATCCCAAAACCGGGGTCGTCGACAAACACTGCCGGGTCCACGGTATCGAGAACCTTTACGTTGCCGGTGGTTCCGTATTTCCAACCATAGGATTCGCCAACCCGACCCTGACCATCGTCGCCATGACGCTTCGGCTTGGCGACCACCTCAAGACCGCCATGGCGTAGGCCGACCGACTTGAGCCGCCTCCCCCAATGCCCCGTTACCATCACGGCGGCCGCCACGGCTCTCATCGTGTTCGGCGGGGCGTGCATGGGACCAGTAACGAGTACGGACCGATGATTCAGAAAACGCCGACGGCACGTAGCGAACGCCATCTCGATCTACCCGTCATATTGGCGCTGATGGTCGTTCCGATCATCTGGCCGTCACTACTCCGGGTCGGGCCGGTAACCCTGGAACCCTATCATGTTGCCTTGTTGATCCTGGTTGCCGCCACGGCTCTCCAGCCACGCTATCTGCTGATGACATTTAATATCGTAAAAGAGAATATAATTTTCTTTTCTGCTTTTGCTATATACATCACATTTCTTTCGCTGTCTTATATGCACAGCCTAGAAAGTTCTGCCTTGAAGGCTATTATATTAAAGCAGATCGCTTTTATTATTTTCGGCACCTGCGTCGCGGCACGGATTGCGGCGATGCCGAATGCCGCTCTGACGCTATACGTGGGCAGCATCGCCGGTCTCGTCGCGTTTTTCGCGATCATGCAGATGTCGGCACAGGCCGGGAACGTCAGTCTGTTCGACGCCCTCGTCTCGTTCGGTAAGACGGGGGACTACAAGGCGTGGGTCTACAAATTCCTCAAGCCGGCGCTGGGGGCGTTTTCCGATCAAACCGTAGGAACTTCCGTGGATTTCCACGCATCTAGAAAAAACAACGTGGCCAGCGGCATTCTCATTTGTCTTATATGCTATATTGTCGGGCATAAATATAGGGAAAATATCGCTAATTCCCTCTTCGTTCATTACAGTCTCATTCTATTGTTCATCGCCACCCTGATAATGATGCTAAGTCGGTCGGCTGTTCTATCATTTATCCTGACGATACTTCCCATACTTGCCGTCAAAATCCTCAGGGGCCGGGATCCCTTTGTCATCGCGGGCGTATTGGCCGCGGCAACGTCGATCTTGTTTGTGTACTTGATCGTGCCCCAAGGAATCATCGACGGCTTGGAAGCGAGATTTTTCGACGACACGACATCGTTTGAAAGCCGGCTTTCCAGCTATAGTGAGGCGTTCAAGGCTATTGAGCAAAATATACTATTTGGAATCGGACTGGGTGTAGAGGTCGGTGAACAAACGATACACAACCTCTTCATTTATACGTGGCTACAAGCAGGTTTGTTCGCATTTGTCGCTGTCTTCATTTTTTGGGGCGCCCTGGTCTGGAAGGTCTTGCGCCAACTTTGGCAGTTGCTGATGGAAAACAGATGGGCCGGCAACCAGGAAATCACCCTCCACGCGTGGATCGCGGCGATCCCGATCATGGCCCTTCTGCGGGTATGGATCAGCGGCGGCGGCACGCTGAACTTTGCGGCGTGGTTTTCCATCGGCGTGTTCCTGGGGCTGGTATACCGCCACGACGCTGAACAAACGGAACCGGAACGGCTCGATGTCACCGGCGGATACTCGATGATTCCCGGCCTGCACGACCACCGGCCCCCCTACCGCTAATACCAACGCCGGTTGGTACTGTACCAACGCTGGTTGGCATTGGCCCCCGGTGGTCGTGGCTGATCGCGCGGAACGGCATCACGACACCACGATGACGCCAAGGACGCCGAGCGGCCATCGCGGATCGAGGACCACGATCAGCGTCGCGCCGGCCCCTGTTCCCACCACCAAGCTGATCGGCGGCGGCCGGAAACGACGCGCCGTCCTCGCCGGCCGCCCGCCGCGGTTGGTCTGATCCCGATCACCGGCAACCCGTTGATGGTTCCGCCGATGGCGAAGGCGGCGAAGGCCAGGGGCGGGATATGGAGCGCTTGCATGGGCGGTTCCGGCAGGGGGCGGGGCGACGGTATCGGTCGGCAGGATGACCTGTTTCCGGCCCGCGGGACAGCGTCTTTCCGCCCCGGGCGCCGCCGTCCCCCGTTTCAATGGGCCGCCGTCCTCGGGGTCGCCCCACGGGTCGCGGCTTGCCGCCCTCTGGGCCGAAAATGTATACCTTTTGTCTACTTTCCCGCCCGTTTTGTATACCTTCGTTACGCCCCCGTGGCGGTCAACCCGTTGATTCAACACGAGACCCCTCTCGGCCCAATGTGAAAGGTAGTCAAAAGTATATAAAAGTAGACATTTTTCGAGGCCAAGTCTTTGATTTTGCAGGAAACCGCTTTTTGGGGCAGGTATACAAAAGTAGACATGAATTCCGCATAGTACCTTGAAACAACACGCTTTTTCCAAGAAACAAAAGTAGACATTTTTCATGCGACCGCGTCTCAAACTCAAACTAGCCGTCTACCGCCAAACGCCGGAAAGCCCCGAGCCCAGGCGCACTTCTCCCGGCGAGCGGAGGGCTACACTCACTCCCGAGAGTACCCTTTATGGGATATATATCCCTACATAGGACAAAAGTCAAGCTCTATAAGAGCGCATTTCAGGTCGGTTTACCCGTTTTCCGTGGGGGTCCGGTCGCCTGAAGTGGCCTGGCCTGAGATCTCTTGGTGACCCTGAGCGATCATTCCTGCAGGCCTGCTTTGCTCAGACCTTTGTGCAAATGCTCGTTGCTGGCCGCGTTCAGGTAGGGCTGCCATTGTGACCGTCCTCGCGCGAAGCCGGGGTGAAGTCTCTCGCATTCGTCCAGCGCGGTACGCGCATCTGCCTTGTTGCCCAAATGGCCCAGGGCGATCGCCAGAATATAGTATGCATTGGGGTAATCGGGCCGACGGTGAATCGCGTTCCGCGCGCACTTCACGGATCTTTCATATTGACCGGCGTTCAAATAGGCGCGGGCGAGGAAGGTTAGTTGCATATTTCTTTGGGGGTCCTGCGGATTGAGATTCTGGGCTTGCTCCATCATTGAAATGCCTTCGGGGTCTCCGGCGAGGTCGAGTTTGTTGCCGAGCGCTTGGCGGGCGTCGGCGTTCATGGGGTTGAGTTCCACCGCTCGTCTCCCCTCGGCGATTGCAAGGTCGTGCTCGTTGCGCCAAAGATAGGCCGTGCTCAGGCGAAAATGGGCGCGCGAGGACGCATCGTCGAGCGCTACCGCGCGTCGGGCAGCTTCGTACATCTGTGCCATGGAACCGCCGCAGTCTGTTGTGTCTTCCATCAACAGGTCTCGGGAATGTGTCCAGGCCAAATCAGCAAAAGCCTCACCATAGTTCGCGTCTAACTCGATCGCTCGCTCGAACATCTCGCGGGCCTTGGCTGTCCCATCCTTCGCCCATTCGTGAAGGTATGACCTTCCCCGCAGACAGAAATCCCAGGCATCGAGGTTGCCCGGCTGTTTTGCATTCGAACGCATGAGCTCGGCCTTTCCCAAAACCCGTTCCAGGGTCGCCGCGATCCGCTCGGTAATCTCGTCCTGAAGTGCGAAAACGTCTTCCAGATTCCGGTCGAACTTTTCGACCCAGACGTGATGGCCGGTGGCTGTGTCGATAAGCTGGGCGGTTATGCGCACGCGATTGCCGCTCTTGCGGACGCTCCCCTCAACCACATAACGGGCCGCCAGCTCACGACCGACCTGCTTCATGTCCACCGCCTTGCCTTTGTAAACAAAGCTCGAATTGCGGGCTATCACTGGAAAGGACCGCCAGAGGGCAAGCGCGGTGATGATGTCCTCGGTGAGGCCGTCCGAGAAATATTCCTGCTCTGGGTCGCCGCTCATGTTGGCAAATGGCAGCACGGCGACGGCCGGCCGCTTTAACATCGCGTCCATCGATGTCGACCGTGGGGAGTCGAAGGATCGCGCTTCCATCATCACCCGGTAGGTGCGGATCGGTTCAGCGATGTTCTTGACCTCTTGCTCGCCCAGGTATTCGTAACCGAACTCCAGCTTGTTCTTGATCTGGTCATAAACGGTTTGGGAGATACAAATGCCACCAGCATCGGCGAGGCCTTCAAGTCGCGCCGCGATATTGACGCCATCACCGAAAAGATTCTCGCCCTCGGCCATAACATCGCCGAGGTTGACACCGACCCGAAACTGCATTCTCCGGTCTTCCGGAAGTTCGGCGTTTTTCTTTTCCAGTTCCCGTTGTATATCCGCGGCGCAGCGCACTGCCTCAACAGGGCTCGCGAACTCAGCGATGACGCTGTCGCCAGCACTCCCGAATACACGGCCGCAGTGGTCGGCGACGAGCCCGTCAATGTTCTCGCGGTATGCGCTGAGCGTTGCGAAGGTTGCTTCCTCGTCCGCCGCCATGAGGCGCGAGTAGCCGACCGCGTCAGCAGCAAGAATGGCGGCAAGCCTACGTTCCAAGACCTCTCTCCCTTACTCAGCAAGACTAACCACCAAAGAGCAAGAAATCCATGCTGTTGGAATGACATCGACATGACCGCCTTTGGCTGGGAACGCCACTTCGGAAAGTGGGAGAGAGCTACCGCTGTACGCTATATCACGGACATTTCAGGGTGTTACGGCGGATCGGGGATAGCCAGCCATCGTCTCGGGGCGTGATCGGAATGGGCTGCGGGTGACCCGATCCGCACGGTCGCGTCCGGAATATCTCGCAGTTTTGTTTTGGAGTTTGCGGCGGACCTTCACTCGATGAACGAGCGGATGAAGCGGGCGGCTCTGCCGTCAAAAGGAAGAGTCCGGTCGTTGCAGGAATTCCAGCTCCTCCGCCGTCGAGGCGCGGCCGAGCACCGCGTTGCGATGGGGGAAGCGGCCGAACCGGTCGACGATGACCTTGTGCCGCTTGGCGAAATCGAGGGTTTGCGGATCGCCGAGCGCGGCGAACAAGTCGACCGAGCGCGCCTGATCC
>JAUXFS010000030.1 GCA_030622775.1 Rhodospirillales bacterium
CGTGCTCGCGCAACGCCGGCATCAACCTGCGAACGATCTCCTCGGCGTCGCGGAGGCTCAGAGAGGGAGTCGGTCCATTGTCGGCCATGCCGTTCCCGGGACGGAGGGTTCGATGCTGCAGCCCTCAAGGGTAGAACAAAAAGCTACGCCGTTACAGTTCAAGTACCGCGAGGCTTGCGTTTTCGGCGGGTTGTCCGCATAAAGCCGAATGAAGAACCCGGCGGCCCGACGATGGCCGCCGATCAAGAGGGGATCCACGCATGCAGTCCGAAATGATCGGTGAGCCGCGGTGCCGCCGGTCGTCTTGGTGCCGAAGGCCGGCGGATTCCCACCGGACAAACTCTCGGGGGAAAGGCGTGATCAGCCATGACTACATTCAGAACCATCGATGACCTCGACGTCGCCGGCAAGCGAGTGCTGGTCCGCGCCGACCTCAACGTACCGATGAAGGAAGGCAAGGTTACCGACACCACCCGCATCGACCGCACGGTGCCGACCCTGACCCAGTTGGCGGACAGAGGCGCTAAGGTCATCGTGATGAGCCATCTGGGCCGACCGAAGGGCCAGAAGAAACCCGAATTCACTCTCAAGCCGGTCGCCGCCGCGCTCGCCGCCAGTCTCGGTCGCCCGGTCGCCTTCGCCACGGACTGCATCGGTCCGGACGCCGAAGCGGTGGTCAACGCCATGAACGACGGCGACATCGCCATGCTCGAGAACGTCCGCTTCTACCCCGAAGAGGAGAAGAACGACCAGGGCTTCGCCGGGAAGATGGCGGCGCTGGGAGACTTCCTGGTCAGCGACGCGTTCTCGTGCTCCCACCGCGCCCACGCCTCGGTCGAGGCCCTCGCGCGGATCCTGCCTTCGGCGGCCGGGCGGTTGATGCAGGCCGAACTCGAGGCGCTCGAAGGGGCCCTGGGCGACCCGCAACATCCGGTCGCCGCGTTGGTCGGCGGCGCCAAGATCTCGACCAAGATGGATGTTCTCGGCAACCTCATCCCCAAGGTCGATCAGTTGATCATTGGCGGCGCCATGGCCAACACCTTCCTCCACGCCAAGGGAATAGACGTGGGCAAGTCGCTGTGCGAACACGACATGGCGGACAGCGCCCGCGCGATCATGGCGCTGGCGGAGAAGGGCGGCTGCGAGATCGTCCTGCCCACCGACGCGGTGGTCGCCAGCGCGTTCGCCGAAGGCACCGCATCCGACACCGTCTCCGTCGATGCGGTCCCCGCCGACAAAATGATCCTCGATATCGGCCCCGACTCGATCGCCGATCTCAACAGCCGCCTTGCCGGTTACAAGACGCTGTTGTGGAACGGCCCGCTCGGCGCCTTCGAGGTCTCGCCCTTCGACACCGGCACCAATGCCGTCGCCCGGGAAGCCGCCAAACTGACCAAGACCGGCCAGTTGCTCTCCGTGGCCGGCGGCGGCGACACCGTCGCGGCACTGGCCCACGCCGGCGCAGCGGATGATTTCTCCTACATCTCGACCGCCGGCGGCGCCTTCCTCGAATGGATCGAAGGAAAAACGCTGCCGGGCGTCGCCGTCCTCAGCCGCTGATTCCCCGACCGGCGAGCCCCCGGTCGGTGGGGGGCTCGCCGGTCGTTCGCGGGGGCGCCGAGGCTTGCCTAAACGGCCGCCGCGCGTCACACTTGCGCCATGGACGACAAACAGGGATCCGGCCCATCCGTCGTAGCGATTCCGGAGGGAGACAATCGGACACGCCTCGTCTGTCCCGATTGCGGCTACGTCGAATACGCCAACCCGAAGATCGTCGTCGGCGCCGTCTGTACCTGGGAGAACCGGATCTTGCTGTGCAAGCGGGCGATCGAGCCCGCTCTCGGCCGGTGGACGATACCGGCGGGGTTCCTGGAGTTGGGGGAGACGACTTCGCAAGGGGCGGCCCGCGAGGTCTGGGAGGAAGCCCGCGCCCGGATCCGGATCGAGGATTTCATCGGCATCTACGAGATTCCGCACATCAGCCAGATCTACATGATCTACCGGGCGCCGATGGTCGGCCCCGAATGCGCGCCGGGCGATGAGAGCCAGGAGGTCGAGATGGTGGACTGGGAGGCTATTCCCTGGGACCAACTGGCGTTTCCCAGCGTCGTATGGGCGCTCGAACGTTTCCGGGCGGGCGGCGGTCCCTGGTTTCACACGGCGCGACCCCGGTCCTGAAAATCCGTCCCGCCGGTACCGTTGAGGGCCTGTTAACCATTTCCATGCACCCTTGGGCCCATGGTCGACACCGCGAATACCATTGGACCGGCGCCGGAGCAGACCGAAGCGCGGAGCCGCGCCCCATCCCGGGGCTACCAGACGGCGCAGGACGCGAGAAACCGCGCCGCGTTCACCCGCTTCAACTCGTCGGCGAAGACCCGCGCGGCGCTGGAACGGCTCGACCGACTGCTCGGGGACGATACGCCGCTGCGCGAGGACGCGCCTCGCGGCTATTACTTCGACGGCCGTTTCTGACGGGCGTTCAACTCGCGGACTCCGCGGCCGCTTCCGGCACCTCGATAGTATAGACGTTCACCGGTGTCGTTCTGCCGCGCACGGTCACGTTGCCGATCGGTCGGCTGGCGAAGGTCTCGCCGGCGGCGACAATCGTTTGCTCGGTCGCCAGGATGTAGGTGCCGTACTCCTTGTTGAGCTGTTCCAGCCGGGCGGCGATGTTGACCTCGTCGCCGAAAACGGTGAACAGAAGCCGCTCGCGGGTTCCCACCGCACCGGAAATCAGTTCTCCGGTATTGATCCCGCACCGGGTCGGCAAGACGATCCCCGGACCGAAGCGCATCCGGGAGACGATCCGCTGGATGCCGATGGCGGTCCGCACCGCGTTGGCCGCATGGTCGGGGTCCGGCCTGGCGGTGTTGAAGCTGATCAGCATGGCGTCGCCCTGGAACTGGGTAATCACGCCCTGGTGCCGGTCGACGACGTGCGAGACCGCCTCGAAATATTCGTTGAGGGTTTGGATCAGTTCGGCCGGCGCCATCCGTTCGGAGATGCCGGTGAAGCCCTCGATGTCGCAGAACATGATGGTCGCGGTCTTGACCTCGCCGTCGCCGGGTTGGATGGCGTGGTCGGCGGTGGTGATCTGATCGGCGATCTCCGGCGAGACGAAGCGTGACAGGTCGTGGGCGACGGTCGCGTCTGTCACCGACCGCATCAGCAGCCTGCGTGCCCGAACCTGCGCCACCGACAACACGATGGTGACCAGGATGATGGAGATGATCTTGTCGACCTCGGCGCCGATCAGGATGCGGTTGGAGGTCAGGTAGAGGACGTAGTCGCGGGTGACGCCGCTCTCCGGGGTCATGTTGTCGACGGCGTACCACACCAGGACCAGCCAGCCCACCGCCGCCGCCGTTCCGGCGGCGATGACGTAGATCGATTCGTAGCGCAGCGTTCTCAGCGAGACGAAGATGAACACGTACAGAAGCGTCGGCGCCTTGAGATAGAACGGCGCCGGTTGCTCGTACTGCAGGTGGAAGCTCCACATCAGCACCATCAACAGGCCGATATCGACGACGATCGAGCCCATCAGGAACCAGCGCGGCAGAATCCGCTGATAGGCGAGGAACAGCCGCATGACGGTGAATAGGAAATAGAGGGCCAGCGCATAGGGAACCGGCGTAAACGCGGTTCCTTCCGAGGTCTTCGGCGCAATGGTGTAGAGGGCCGTGAAGAACACCACCAGCACCAGTTGCACCCAGCCGATGAGGATTTCGGCCTGGAACTGCTGATCGTCGATGGCAAGGCGGACACGCTCGGGCAACTGCGGCTGAACCGGCTCACCGAAGATAAATGCCAGGATCTTCTTCCACATGGCCTCGGGCCTTCTGGTCGCGCCGATACCGGCGTCGGTGGATTATGGACGATTTTCCGACCGAACCGGATTCACGGGGTGACAAATGTGCGTGAGCGGACCGTTGGTATCAGCCGTCGAGATCCACCAGGCTCCTGGCGAACGCCCCGGCATCGAACGCACGCATGTCGTTCATCGACTCGCCGACGCCGATCGCATAGACCGGAAGACCGAACTTCTCGGCGAGCGCCACCACCACCCCTCCCCTCGCCGACCCGTCGAGCTTGGTCACCACCAGGCCGGTGACGTCGACCATGTCACGGAACACCTCGACCTGACTGTGGGCGTTCTGACCGACGGTGGCGTCGAGCACCAGGATGCAGTCGTGCGGCGCGCCGGCGTCGACCTTTTTCAGCACCCGGATGATCTTCTGCAGTTCTCCCATCAGATCGGCCCGGTTGTGCAGCCGGCCGGCGGTGTCGATCAGCAATACGTCGGCCCGGCGGGCGCGGGCGATCTCCAGGGCCTCGTAGGCGAGCCCGGCGGCATCGGACCCCGCCGGCCGGGATATGACCGGGCAGCCGGAACGCTCGCCCCAGATTTCGAGTTGTTCGATGGCGGCGGCGCGGAAGGTGTCGCCGGCGGCGAGAACCACGTCGAAGCCTACGTGTTTGAACAGATTGGCCAGCTTGGCGATGGTCGTCGTCTTGCCGCTGCCGTTGACGCCGCAAACCAGGATCACGTGCGGCTTGTGGGCCTGATGGATCGCTATGGTCTGGGCCACCGGTCCGAGAACCTTGGTCATCTCCTCGGCCAGCGCGCTTCGCACTTCTTCCGGAGTGACCTCCTGGTTGAAACGGGTATCGGCGAGGGACCGGGCGAGGCGGCCCGCCGTCGTCACCCCCAGGTCGGCGCCGATCAGCAGATCCTCGAGGTCCTCGAGCGCCGCATCGTCGAGCCGGCGCTTGGTGAAGAGATCGGTGATCCCCCCCGTCAGCTTCGCCGACGAACGGCCAAGCCCGTGCCTCATGCGCGAGAGCCAGCCGGCGCGCTCTTCGTGTCGCGGATCGGTTTCGTTCATATCGCCCGTTCGCCCGTCAGATGGTCGGCCGCCGCACCGGTGATCCGGACCGGGACCAGCGAACCGGGCGGCGCGTCGAAGTCCAGGCGCACCGGCGCGTAGTACGGACAGCGGCCGTTCCGCCCTTCCTCGACCAGGACTTCCGCCGTCGAGCCGACGCGCCCCACGAAGAATCGGCTCCGCGCCCGCTCCCCGGCGCGGCGAATGCGGGCCGCACGCTCCCGGCGCAGCGGTCCCGGCACCTGCGGCATCCGCGCCGCCGGCGTTTCCGGCCGGGCCGAGAACGGAAAGACATGAAGATAGGTCAAGTCCATTTCGTCGACCGCGCTCAAGGTGTTGGCGAACATCGCGTCGGTCTCGGTCGGGAACCCGGCGATCAGATCGGCGCCGAACACCACGTCGGGACGCGCCCGCCGCAACCGCTCGACCATCGCGCACGCCTGGGCGCGCGAATGGCGTCGCTTCATCCGCTTGAGCACGGTGTCGTCGGCGGCCTGCAGGCTGAGGTGGACGTGGGGCATCAGCCGCGGCTCTTCCGCCATCACCCGCACCAAGTCGTCGTCGATCGCCGCCGGATCGAGGGAGGTCAGCCTGAGCCGCCGCAGCTCCGGAACATTGGCGAGAAGGCGCCGCACCGTCCCGCCCAGCGACGGCCGTCCCGCGAGATCGGCGCCGTAGGAGCACACGTCCACCCCGGTCAGAACCACCTCGGCATAGCCGTTGTCGACGAGGATCCGGACCTGTTCGACGATCCGGCCGATCGGCACGCTGCGGTTGGCGCCGCGGGCGAACGGAATGATGCAGAAGGTACAGCGGTGGTCGCAGCCCTGCTGCACCTCGACGAAGGCCCGGGTCCGGCCCTCGAAACCGTGGAGCAGATGCCCGGCCGTTTCCTTCACCGTCATGATGTCGGAGACGACGACCTTTTCTCCGTCGCCCGCGAGGTCGGCGCGGCGCAGTTTCTCGGCGTTGCCGATTACCCGATCCACTTCGGGCATGGCGGCGAACGGCTCCGGGGTCAATTGGGCGGCGCAGCCGGTGACGATGATCCGGCCGCCGGGCCGCTCGCGCCGCAGGCGGCGGATCGTCTGGCGCGCCTGACGGACGGCCTCGCTGGTGACGGCGCAGGTGTTGACGATGATCGCGTCGTCGATACCGGCGGCGGCGGCCTCGGCGCGGATGACCTCGGACTCGAAGGCGTTGAGCCGGCATCCGAGAGTCACGATCAGGGGGTCCCGCATCACCTATTCCCCCACGGCCCCTAACGCCAGCAAGGTTTCGTCCAACGTGCCGGTGAAACTGACCGCCACCGGCCCGGTCATCAGCACGTGGTCGTCCTTCAGCCATTCGATACGCAACAGACCGCCGTCGAGTTGCACTTCCGCGTTTCGCCCGATGAGCCCGCGACGGCTGGCCGCGGCCACCGTGGCGCAGGCGCCGGTGCCGCAGGCCCGAGTCAACCCGACGCCCCTTTCCCAGACCCTCAGGCGGATGCGGTCGTTGGAAACGATCTCGGCGGCCTCGACGTTGGTCAATTCGGGAAACAGCGGGTTGCGTTCGACGATCGGGCCGAAGATCTCCAGCGGCACCGCTTCGCTGTCGTCCACGAAGAACACGGCGTGGGGATTGCCGATGTTGACCGCCACGCCGTCGCGCAGCGGCCCCGCTTCGATGTCGAGATGAAGGGTGTCCGCCGGGTCGGACAGGGGGATGTCCCGCCAGTCGAAGCTGATACGGCCCATGTCGACGCTGACCATGTCGTCGTCGGCGCTTTCGGCATCGAGCAATCCGGCGACGGTTTCGATGATGGCGTGCCCGGATCGCTTCTCGCGCATGATCATTCCGGCGATGCATCGCGCGGCGTTGCCGCAGGCCTCGACCTCGCCGCCGTCGGCGTTGCGGATCCGCATGAACGCGTCGGCGAGCCCGTTGACCGGCGGCTCGATGACGATCACCTGATCGCAGCCGACGCCGGTACGCCGATCGGCGATGGCGCGCGCCTGGACGGCGCCGAACTCGATCGGACGATGGCGGGCGTCGACAACGACGAAGTCGTTTCCGAGGCCGTGCATCTTGGTAAAAGCCACGGGGGTCATGACCGGATACATATGGCCGGGCACGAAAGAAGTCTATGTCGTTTCCGGTGGGGACGTTTCCGGTGGGGCGTTTCCGGTGGGCGCGGGATGACCGGCGGCGGCTATCGGCGTCCCGTTCGACGCGGACCCGAAGATCGGGGTCAAGGGAGGCGCTTGCGCTCCAACATCGGCGGTTCTTCCGGCTCGGCTTCCGGCGCCGTGTCTTCCTCGGCCTCCGGCGCCGTGTCTTCCCGATGCTCGGTCACGGATCTGACCAGGTCCCGTATCATCTCCCTGACGTGGGGATCGGAGACGCGGAAATAGGCTCGGGCGAAACGCTTTGCTTCGGCAACCGCCTTGGAGTCGGGCTCCGGTGTCTCCAAGGGCTCGAACGTCGATCGATCGGTCGGGCCGTCGAAGAAGTACGGCACGTCCACCCCCAGCACCTCGCCGACACGGAACAACTGCGCCGCGCCGATACGCCGTTCTCCGCATTCGACCCGTTCGATGGTGCCCGGCGACGCGGCGATGACGAGGTCGAGAAGCTGCGGATCGAGACCCAGTTCCAATCGCCGCCCGCGCAGGCGCGCGGCCACGTGCAGGTCAACGGGATCGGGCCGGCGAGATTGAGGTAGGTTTCTCACGGAGTTGTCGTCAGCCATTAGGGGCATGCGCCTCTCGGTGGTATCTGTGTACGCATACTACCTATGGTATACCTCATTTTGAGCAGAATGCAAATCGTAAAGGTGTGAGGTGCTGCGGGTAACGTCAAATGGCCCGGGTTGACTTCGTTTGCCGGCGGTCATAGATTGCCGGCCGATAAACTATTGCGGCATGGCCAGTCCGCGGCTTTCGCGCACTGGCTTTTTTCTTTGACAGTGCGTGAGCAGAGGGAGTGACGGCGGGTGTTCGACGGCCTGACCGGAAGACTCGGCGAAATCTTCGACAGACTCAGAAAGCGGGGCGCGCTTTCGGAAGCCGATATCGGCGAGGCGCTGCGCGAGGTGCGCGTCGCCCTGTTGGAAGCCGACGTGGCGTTGCCCGTCGTCAAGGATTTCATCGCCGGCGTTCGCGAGCGCGCGCTCGGTCAGGAGGTGATGCGCAGCGTCACCCCCGGCCAGATGGTGGTCAAGATCGTCCATGACCATCTGGTGGAAATGCTGTCCGGTGGCGAGGACGAGCCGCTTCAGCCGGGAGAAGGCGCCGGCGTCAACCTCGTCGGCACCCCGCCGGTGGCGGTGCTGATGGTCGGCCTGCAGGGCTCGGGCAAGACCACCACCTGCGCGAAACTGGCGATCCGGCTCAAGAAGCGGGAGCGGAAGAAGGTACTGATGGCGTCGGCGGACATCTACCGCCCGGCGGCGCAGCATCAGTTGGCCGTGCTCGGCGAACAGACGGATACAGCCGTGCTGCCGGTGATCATGGGCGAACAGCCGGTGGCGATCGTCTCGCGGGCCATGGAAACGGGTCGCCGCGAAGGTTATGACGTGGTGATCCTGGATACCGCCGGGCGTCTGCACATCGACGAAGCGATGATGGCCGAGGCGGCGGCGATCAAGCAGGCGGTCAACCCCGTCGAAACATTGCTGGTCGTCGACGCGATGACCGGCCAGGACGCGGTTACGCTCGCCAGTGCGTTCCGTGCGCGGGTGGACATTACCGGTATCGTGCTGACCCGCGTCGACGGCGACGCCCGCGGCGGCGCGGCGCTGTCGATGCGCGCGGTGACCGGCCGGCCGATCAAGCTGATGGGCGTCGGCGAGAAGCTTGATGCGCTGGAGACGTTCCAGCCGTCCCGCATCGCCGGACGGATTCTCGGCATGGGAGACGTGGTCGGCCTGGTCGAGAGGGCCGCCGAGGCGATCGAGCACGAAGACGCCGAGAAACTGGCGAAGAAGATCATCAAGGGCGAGTTCACCCTCGAGGACATGGCCGATCAATTCAAGCAATTGCGGAAGCTCGGCGACATCAAGGGACTCCTCGGGATGGTGCCCGGAATAGCCAAGGTCAAACGACAACTGGAGGGCGCCAACATCGACGACAAGACGGTCGCCCGCCAGGAAGCGATCATCCTGTCGATGACCCGGCTGGAGCGGCGAAACCCGAAGCTCCTGAATGCCTCGCGTCGGCGGCGCATCGCCGCCGGATCGGGCGCCACGGTTCAGGACGTCAACCGTCTGCTCAAACAGCATCTGCAGATGAGCAAGATGATGAAGAAGATGGGAAAGCTGGGTAAAAAGGGTTTGTTTTCGGGCGGCGGCCTCCCCCCCGGGATGATGCCGCCGCTGCCGCCGACACGATAGGCATCACAGGATCAGGTTGAAAGCAAGGACGGAACAACGAGATGGCTTTAAGAATCCGGTTGGCTCGGGGCGGCGCCAAGAAGCGCCCGTTCTACCGCATCGTGGTCGCTGACTCCCGCAGCCCCCGTGACGGTCGTTACATCGAAGTGGTGGGGACCTACAATCCGATGGTTGCGAGCGACCATCCCGATCGCGTGCTGCTCAAGCAGGAACGGATCAAGCACTGGATCGGCGTCGGGGCGACCCCCAGCGATCGCGTGGCGAAGTTTTGCGCCCGAGAGGGCTTGATCGAGGCGAAGCCGCGGTCGGAACAGACCAAGAAGCCTTTGCCGAAAGCCAAGGCCCAGGAGCGGGTGAAGGCGGCAGAAGCCGCCGCCGCCTCGGCATCCGAGGCCGAGGCCAGCCCGGCACCCGAGGCCAGCGGCGAGCAGGCGGGAGCCTGACGCCGGGTCGTTGTCGGGCCGGCGATGGCGATAGC
>JAUXFS010000293.1 GCA_030622775.1 Rhodospirillales bacterium
CCAAGGCGTTAGGAAGGCGCGCCGGCATCTGCGCCCGGGTGGTGCAGGGCGGGATCATCCGCCCGGGCGATCCGATTTTCATTACAGGGGAAGCCGAAATGCCACCCCGGCAAGAGACCCGAGATCGTCAAACTCGCCTCGATCCGCCTCATGCTCCGAAAGCTCTGTAACCCCTCTTAAAGCCCCCGGACGGACTCTCAGTAATTAAACACCAGATCAAAGTAAACGCGGTACTCCGTAATCGTGTTGTCGTCTTCAGTGATGGGCGTTTCGGCACCCGCGCCGATTTGAATATTGTCGTTGAACCGGTAGCGCAGCCCGCCGCCCAGCATCACTGTCGTGTCCCGATCTTTACTGCCGAAATTCAGCACATCCAGACCATCCAATTGGCTAATCGCGCCTTTCGAGCGGTTGCCGTTGTTAAGGGCTGTGTAGCCGTTGACCTCGAAGATCGGAAAAAGCCCGGGCAAGGCTTCGTAATCGGCATGCAAGGAATAGTGGAGAATCGAGGTGTCTTCGGACGGACGAAGCGCCATATTGGCACCGAGGCTCGCTTGCAGTCCAAAATCGCCGAAGGTTCGCGTTCCCGTGATGAAGGGATTGAGGAAGCCATCACCGTCGCCCTGAAACTCGATGCCGTTGGCATCGAGGTCCTGAATCGGAATCTCGTAGCGAAGCCCCAACGTCAGGAGGCTTTCCGTCTCGGGCTCCGAAATCACCGCGTACTTGAACCCCAGGGCGATGTTGGCAAAACCGTCTTCGTCGTCGAGCACCTCGTCGAAGTAGGCATCGACGTACCCGTCCTTGGTCGCGATGAAGGCGAGCCTCTCCGTGATGGCAAGGCGGAGTTGCAGAGCGACGAGGTTGATGTGGCCGCCATCGGTTACGAAGTCATTTGGAATCTTGTTGTAGAAGTAGAATGCCCGCGCCTCTGTCGTGATGTAGGGCGTCTCGTTGAAAATCGGGTTGGTGAGCGGCGGCACATAGCGACTATGACGCCCCTCGCCCAAGGACCCCTTCAGGTCGAGGCCGAGGAAGCCAGGCCGCTCATCTTCCGCCGCAACAACACTCTCATCTTCCGCCGCAACAACACTAGGGAGCCCCAAAACGCAGATCAATAATCCAAATATACTTATTTTTGCGAATTTTGAAATCATGGCGCTCCCCTGTTAGCTCGATATCCTTCAAGAAATATTTTGCCGATAACCATTCATAGTGTAAGCGGATTCGCATGGTCAAATGCTCGATGGTTCATTTGCTTCGACGATCATGAATTCTGAACAGGGTGTGGTCGATTTGCCACACTTCTATCGGGAGAAACCAGGCCGGCTCGCTTTGGCGCTTTTGAAGCCGATCGCCCTGCGTTCTCAGGTCTCGCCCATGTAGGGGTCTGTTCGCGGAGAGCTGCGGGAAACTGCGCAATCGCCGCGTGCGGTGGCCAGCGGCGGTCTGTCGCCTAGGAGAGGGTAGCTCTTTTCAAGAGGGGCGAACTCACGAGAAATATGGCGTCTTCGGTGGAGAGTGGCAGAGCGCGCCGGTCTCAAACCTTGTCTTGGGTCAGCGCGGCGACGCGATCGGGCGCATCGTCGAACTTGACCCCGATCTGATTGCCCTCCGACCAAGCGACCCGTCCCTTGAATTCTCCGACGCCATTGATCTTGAGGGTGATCGGATGATCCTTGTCCAACGCCCGCTCGACGTAAATGTGCACGCCGGATATCGAGAAGTTGTTGATTCGGCAGTCCAGGACATACATGTCGAATTCGGTTTCCGACGTCACCGTGCCCGACCACATGACCGAGTGGCGGGGATAGCGGCGCTGCTCCCCGGGCGGAGCCTTGGTCGATCTGGTCATGGTTGTGGTCCCTCCCCCCCCATGCGGATGTTATCCCGCGATTCGCGATCCCCTGTCCAGTGTTTGACAACCGGATCCGTGGTGCTCGCGCCCAATCGGCGCAAGCGGGCTTTCGCGTCGCTACCGCGCTCGGCCGGCGCGCCGCCCGGTTGCCGAAGGGCGGAAGACCGGTCCCTTGGGCGGCTTCGGATTCTCGTCGAACAAATCCATGAGATTCTGCATGACCGTTCCCCCCAGTTCCTCGGCGTCGACCAGGGTGACGGCGCGGCGGTAGTAGCGGGTGACGTCGTGGCCGATGCCGATGGCGGTGAGCGCCACCGGCGAGCGGTTCTCGATCCACTCGATGACTTGGCGCAGATGTCGCTCCAGGTAGTTGCCGGGGTTGGCCGACAGCGTCGCATCGTCGACCGGTGCGCCGTCCGAGACCACCATGAGAATGCGCCGTTGCTCGTACCGGGCGAGGAGGCGGTTGTGCGCCCACAGCAGGGCTTCGCCGTCGATGTTCTCCTTGAGCAGCCCCTCGCGCAACATCAGTCCGAGGCTTCTTCGTGCCCGCCGCCAGGGTTGTTCCGCGCTTTTGTAGACGATATGGCGGAGATCGTTGAGGCGGCCGGGATCCTTCGGCCTGCCGTCGGCGACCCACCGCTCACGGGACAGGCCGCCCTTCCAGGCGCGAGTGGTGAAGCCGAGGATCTCCACCTTGACGCCGCAGCGTTCCAGCGTGCGGGCAAGAATGTCGGCGCTCATCGCGGCGACCGAGATCGGCCGCCCGCGCATCGATCCGGAGTTGTCGATCAACAGGGTGACAATCGTGTCGCGGAATTCGGTTTCCGTCTCCCGCTTGAAGCTGAGCGGGTGGAACGGATCGACGACCACCCGCGCGAGCCGCCCGGCGTCGAGCAGGCCCTCTTCGAGGTCGAACTCCCATGACCGCGTCTGCTTGGCGAGGAGCCGCCGCTGCAGGCGGTTGGCGAGGCGGGTGACGACGCCCTCCAGATTGGCGAGTTGTTGATCGAGTTGAAGGCGCAGCCGGGTCAACTCGTCGGGTTCGCAGAGGGTGGAGGCGTCGACGACCTCGTCGTGCGCGGTGGTGAACGCCCGATAGACGGGTCCCTCCAGACCGGGCTGGTCCTCCCGGCGATTGCGGCGGGCCGACGGGCCGGCGGGACTGTCGCCACCCTCGCCCGGCAACAGTTCGTCGCCGGAAGCGGACTCGGGGGCTTCCGCGCCATCCTCGCTCTCCTCGCCGCCGCCGGAAGCGAGCGAGACGTCCGAGCCGCCTTCCGTTCCCTGGGTGCGGGTGTCGTCCTCCCCCTGGTTGTGTTCGTCGCCGTCCTGTTCGTCGGTATCGTCGTTGTTGTCCAGCGACGGATCGTCGTCGCCGATCAGGTCGAGGGCGCGGATCATCCTGGCGGCGGACTCGGCGAACGCCGCCTGGTCGGAGACGGTTTCGGCCAGTTGCTTGAGCTGGGCCCCGCAGCGATCGTAGAAGTGCGGCCGCCACGGGTCGACCAGCGCCGCGGCCGCGGCCGGCGGTTTGACCCCCGTGAGGTGCTCGCGGACCAGAAATCTGACCGCGTCGGCGATCAACGACGGGTCGCGACCGTCGACCTGGGCGTAGCCTTTGACCTTGCAGGTGTGCTCCAGTAAGGCTTCGAGGTTGGCGGCGACACCGGCGAGCCGGCGGCTGCCCAGGGCCTGGACGCGCACCTGCTCGATCGCGTCGAACACTTCCCGGGCTTGCTTCCCCACCGGCATCCGTTTGTGGTGAAGCCCGTCATCGTGGTAGCGGAGGATCAGGGCGAGGGCATCGGCGGTTCCCCGCAGGCGGGCGATCTCGGGCGTGTTGGATTGCGAGGTCGGCGATGGCAGCCGTACGTGGTTTCCGCGAACGTCGGCCTCGCCGGGCGCGAAGGCTACGTTGACATCGCCTCGCCCGGCCACGGCGCGCAGGGTGGCGGCGGTTACCCGCTTGAGCAGGCTCGGGGTGTCTTCGTGGTGCCTCACGACACTAGTGGTCCAGGTCTGACATATGGTACCCATACGACGACCTTCCGAGTTCGCTCGGTTAGGCGCACGGCGCGCCGTGATGCTGGAGCATCACAAGCGTCACGCAACGACGCCGGGGGACTCGGAAGACCGCCCTTCGGGTCGCGTTTCCCGCTTGCTCGGGGCGTCGGAC
>JAUXFS010000380.1 GCA_030622775.1 Rhodospirillales bacterium
CTGTATCCCAGCGATCTCGCGCCGCCGGCGCCGCTCGGCATCGAAGGGGCGGGGCGGGTCGTCGCGGTCGGCGGCGGGGTCAGCGACGTCGCGGTCGGCGACAAGGTGATGAGCCTGGGCCGCGCCAACTGGGCGGAGAAGCTGAGGCTGAAGGCCGAACAGGTGATCAAGCTGCCGCCGGGCGTCGACATCCTCCAGGCGGCGATGCTCAAGGTCAACCCGGCGACCGCGCAGTTGATGCTGCGCGACTACGTCGACCTGGCGCCGGGCGACTGGGTGATCCAGAACGCCGCCAACTCGGCCGTTGGCGTCAACCTGATCCGGCTGGCCCGGGCGCGGGGGATCCGAACGGTCAACGTGGTCCGGCGCGAGTCGCTGATCGGGCCGTTGAAGGCGATCGGCGCCGACGTGGTGATCGTCGACGGCGACGATCTGGCCGAGCGGGTCCGAACCGAGACCGGCGGCGCGTCGATCCCGCTGGCCATCGACGCGGTCGCCGGCCCGGCCACCATGCGTCTCGCCGACTGTCTCGCCGACGGCGGCATCGTGGTCAACTACGGCCTGCTCAGTGGCCAGCCATGCCAGATCGGCCCCGCTCAGGTCGTGTTCGGCGGCATCACCCTCACCGGCTTCTGGCTGGCCAAGCAGATGCGCTCGATGCCGGTCTCGGAGATCCGGGCGCTCTACGCGGATCTCGCCGGACGCCTCGCCGACGGCGCCCTCGGGGTCGAGATCGAGGCGACCTACACGCTGGACCGGATCGACGAAGCGATGGAGCATGCGGCCCGCGAAGGCCGGGGCGGCAAGATCCTGCTAATACCACCACTCACTGATAGTGACCCATTGTGACGTCCTGTCGGGTCTTCCGGCCAGGAGTGGGTCGCGAGGTGATGCGCGCGCATCATGAGCGGCGCAGGACGCCGTCCGGAAGCCCCGACAGGACGCCCCGCGGGCCGTGTTTCCAACCCGCTCGGGGCGTCGCGAATGCTCGACGATGGGTCGCCATCGCCTTCGCATCCGCTCCTGCCGAGCGGGCTGGAAACGCGATCACAATGGGTCACTATCAGTGAGCGGTGGTATAATCCCCCGTTGAGCACGTCCGCGCCCCGGCGGCCGGCGGGCATTGAAATCATGTAACAGACCCTTCATGATCCGCCGCCAACCGAAAGTCATCCAAGAAAGACCATGTTGATCAATCACATTGTTCGCTGTCGAGGGAAAGAATGAGGCACTGGACGCTCGAGGACATTCCCTGGGACGCGTTCGACGGAACCCGGGTCGACCCCGAGATCCTGGCGGTGGTCAAGACGGCTTCAATGGTCGAGCACAACTCGGCGGACTACGCCACCTATCTGAATAACATCTTCCCCGACGACCCGGAATTCCAGGCGGCGGCGAAGGCATGGGCGGTGGAGGAGATCCAGCACGGGGTGGCGCTCGGGCGTTGGGCCGAGATGGCCGATCCGAGCTTCGACTTCCAGAGCAGCTTCCGGCGTTTCGCCGAGGGCTACCGGATTCCGGTGGAGGCCGAGTCCTCGGTCCGCGGGTCGCACAGCGGCGAGCTGATCGCCCGCTGCATGGTCGAAACCGGGACCAGCTCCCTGTACTCGGCGCTGCGCGACGCCACCGACGAGCCGGTGTTGAAGTTCGTCTGCCACAAGATCGCCGGCGACGAGTTCCGCCATTACAAGCTGTTCTACACCCATCTGCAGCGGTATCTGGCGCGGGAGAAGCCCGGATTGCCGCGCCGGGTTCTGGTCGCCTTCCGGCGTTTCAGAGAGGTCGACGACGACGAGCTTTCCTACGCCTATCACTGCGCGAACCTCGACGGTCAGACCTACGATCGGAAACGGGCGGCAGACGCCTACCTCGGGCGGGTAGCCGCCTGTTATCGGCGCGATCACGTCCAGCGCGCCGTCGGCATGGCGATGAAGGCGGTCGGGGTCAGCCCCAAGGGAAGGTTGGGCCGGTTGGCGATGTGGGTCGTCTGGCGCCGCTTCCGGCGCCAGACGCTTCAGCTTCAAGCATCGTGATGCCCGCGGCGCCCGGCCGGTCGTCCGCAACAGAGCAACCGCCTCCCGTTTGAACTCATCGGTGAAACGCCGATGCGCTTTCATTGTCAAACACCTTCCCGCTCCACACGGAGCTTCACAAAGGTGTCGATCAATTCGGGGGAGGTTCAATGACCGAGGGGTTGGACAAGATGGATAACGGCAAGCCGTGCATTTGCCCGCTGGCGGCGGAAAGCGAGTCACCCTCCAGCCATCGGAGCGATGTCGAGCGCGTCGTCATCGGCGGCAGGATCAGGCGGATGCCGATTCCGCGGCAGATCGTCGGGGTCCCGATGATCTACTTGCCGCTCCTGTTTCTGCCCTTCGTGCGCCTCAGCGCCGCACTCGCCTACTGGCACCTGCGCGTCCTCGGCGCCGAAAACATAAAGACACTCAAGGACTTTCTGCCGGACAAGGCGAGCCACCGCTACGATCTGAAGAGCCAGATCCTGGTCAAAAAGACGCTGAAGGTCGACATCTGGAGCGGCTCGCGCTTCTTCTGGATCTTCAACTGCACCGTATACTGCCCGTACGCGGTCGGCCTCTTCGCGTGGCACGCCTACCTCGTGAAGGTCGTCGAGAATTTCTGGTGCCCGTTCCACCACTCCCGCAAGGCGACCTACGCCGATGCGACGATCGACAAGTCGTTTTGGCACGCCTATCCGGAGGATGTGGTCAAGCTTCATCCGGACGACCGCGACAATCCCATCTGGAACGCCGAGGCGGCGGCAACCGCCGAAGACCCCGAGGCGCCCCGTTCCGAGCGCTGAAGGCTTGGTGACGAAGGTGATCGGGATCAGCCGGCAAGCCCCGGTAAGGTTACCGGCGGATCCGGTCGAGGCAGGCGGCGGCGGCGGCGTCGAGGATGGCGTCCTCGTCGATCCGGTAGTGACGATAGAGGTCGGGGAGATCGCCCGACTGGCCGAAGTGCTCGACGCCGAGGGCGTGGACGCGATGGCCGAACACCGAGCCCAGCCACGACAGCGTCGCCGGATGGCCGTCGATCACCGTCACCAGGTCGGCGTCGCCGGCCAGCGGCGCAAGCAGGTTTTCGATGTGCGAGCGCGCCGCCGTCGTGCCGGCCTGGCGAGCCCGCTCGGCGGCGCGCCAGCCGGCGTCGAGCCGGTCGGCCGAGGTCACCGCCAGCAGCCCGGCGCCGGGGATGTCCTCCAGGATCTGCGCATGGGCTTCGATCGCCTGCGGCGCGACCACGCCCTGGTAGACGAGGACGAGTTCGGCCCCCTCGGCCGGTGGCCTCAACCAGTATCCGCCGGCGAGGATCGCGTCGCGGAGCGCCCCGGTGAGCGTGCGTTCGGGCTGGTCGACGGCGCGGGTCGACAGCCTGAGATAGAC
>JAUXFS010000041.1 GCA_030622775.1 Rhodospirillales bacterium
AAAAGCAAGGCGATCAGCATCGTCATCAGCGCCGTCCCCTGCATGACATCGGCGAGAAAGACCGGTACCCCGGTACTTCGCGACATCGCCTCCGCTCCGGTGATGATGACCGAAAAGAACAAAGCCGCCGGGACCACGCCGAGGGGATTGAGTCCCGCCAACATGGCGATGACGATGCCGGTATAGCCGTAGCCCGTCGATATCCCGCCCATCACCTGGAAATGGAGGCCGGCGGCTTCGCCGACCCCGGCCAGTCCGGCCAACCCGCCCGAAATGAGCGCCGTCGACAGGATCACGGTGGTGATGTTGTGGCCGGCGTAGGCGGAAGCGCGCGGGTTCTGTCCGACGGCGCGGATGGCGAAACCGAGGGTGGTGAAGCGCATCATCCACCACACCGCGATCGCCGCCACCGCCGCCAGCAGTACGCCGAGGTGCAGTCGCGTCGCGTGGAGCAGGATCGGGAATTCGGCGTCCATGCGGATGTCGGGCGAGTCCGGGTAGCCGCTCAGCGGATCCTTCCACGGCCCGTCGAGCAACGCCATCATCCCGTAGAACACGATGAAGTTGAGCAGCAGGGTGGTGACCACGTCGTCGACCTTGTAACGCACCTTCAGCAACGCCGGGATCGCCGCCCACAGCCCTCCCGCGGCCATGCCGCAGATGATCATCAGCGGCACCAGCGACCAGGCGGGAAGGCTCTCCTGGGTTCCGACATAGACCGCCGCCATCGCGCCGAGAAGGAATTGTCCCTCGGCGCCGATATTCCAGAACTTGGCGCGGAAAGCGACGGCGACGGCAAGACCGGTGAGCACCAACGGCGCGGCCTTGACGATCGTCTCGACCATATTGAACTTGCTGTCGACCGCGCTCAGAAACATCGCCGCGTAGGAATCGAGAACATTCGCGCCGGCGATGACGATCAGGCCGCTGCACAGAACCAGCGTGGCGAAAATCGCGGCAATGGGCAGGGCGAAACTAAGCCACGCCGAAGTCTTCTCGCGCTGTTCGAGGCGAAAGCGGATCATGCCGCCTCCCGATAGCCGGCCATGAGCAGGCCGACTTTCTGAGACGTCGCCTCGGCCGCCGGCAGCACGGCCATGATCTTGCCCTCGTAGAGGACCGCGATGCGGTCCGAGAGGGTGAACAGTTCTTCGAGGTCTTCGCTGATGACAATCACGCCACGGCCGCGCGCGCGCTGCTCGAGGAACTGGCGGTGGACGAACTCCATTGCCCCGACGTCGATGCCGCGGGTCGGCTGCGCGACCAGCAGGACCAGCGGATCGAACGCCAGTTCGCGGGCGAGCAGGGCCTTCTGCAGGTTGCCGCCGGAAAGTGTCCCGGTGCGCACGTCGATGCCGGCGGTCTTGATCGAGAACCGCTCGATCTGTTCCTTGACGAATTTGCGGATGGCGCCGCGGTTGATCAGCCCATGGCGGCTGAACGGCCTCTCGTTGATCCGGGGCAGCACCATGTTGTCGCTGAGCGGCAACGTGGTGATCAGGCCGGTGACCATCCTGTCCTCGGGGACCCGCCCGATGCCCATCTTCTTGACCACATCGACGCTGGGGTGGTCGATCGCCTGGCCGTCGATCACCATCCGGCCGGCGTGGGGCTGCAGAACGCCGGCGATGACGTCGGCGAGTTCCTTCTGGCCGTTTCCCGACACGCCGGCGATGCCGACGATTTCCCCGGCATGCACATCCAGCGAGAAATCCTTGAGCACCGGCCGATCCTCGCTGCCGCCGGCAAAGATCCCTTCCAGTTTCAGCAGCGGACCACCGCGCTCGCTCGGCGGCTTGACCGGCGGTTTCAGCTCGTGCCCGCACATCAGTTCGCCGAGCCGGCGATCGGTGAGATCCGCGGAGTTGTCGAGGGTGGACGTCACCACGCCCTGGCGCATGATCATCATCCGGTTGGTGATTTCGCGCACCTCGTAAAGCTTGTGGCTGATGAAGATCACGCCCATGTCCTTGGCCGCCAGCGAGCGCATGGCGCGGAACAGACCCTCGGCCTCCTGCGGGGTGAGCACCGCCGTCGGTTCGTCGAGGATCAGGATGCGGGCGCCGCGGTAAAGCGCCTTGGCGATCTCCAGGCGCTGCTGCTCGCCGACGGTCATGCGGCTGACGACGGCGTTGGGGTCGAGATGAAGGTTGTATTCCTCGCCGATCTCGGCAAGCCGCTTCTTGGCCGCGGCGCGGTCGAGAAGGCCATAGCGGCCTTTCTGTCCGACCATCAGGTTGCCGATCACGGTGTGACGCTGGACCAGGTGGAAATGCTGGTGGACCATGCCGACGCCGCGGGCGATGGCGTCGGCCGAGGTGTGGATGGTAACCGGTTCGCCTTCTATCTCGATGGCGCCTTCATCGGCCGCGTAGGTGCCGAACAGAACGTTCATCAAGGTCGTTTTGCCGGCCCCGTTCTCGCCGAGCAGGCCGAGAATATCGCCACGATGGAGGGTAAGATCGACGCTGTCGTTGGCCTTGTTGGCGCCGAAATACTTGCAGATCCCGCGCATGGCGAGGAGAGGCGTTGTCTCGGTCATCGTCAAGCTCCCGAGAGTCCGGCCCGGGGCGACGCGATCACCCCGGGCCGATGTGCTTCCGTTCAGTCGGACTTCGGCGCGCTTTCGGAGACATCCACCCGGAAAGTGCCGTCCATGATCTCGCCTTGACGTTTGGCCACCAGTTCCTTGACCTCCGCCGGGAGCTTGTCATCGAACTTGTGATAGGGCGCGAGATACGATCCGCCCTTGGCCATGAACGAGAAACCGCCAAAATCCTGCGCGGTGAAGACGCCCGCGTTGACCAGCGCGATCACGTGCTTGATCGTCGGGTACATGTTCCAGATAGGCCCGGTAATGACCGTGTCCGGACCGAGCGCGGCCTGATCCGACATGTTGGAGATCGCCAGAACGCCCTTCCCCTTGGCGGCCTCGATGACGCCGAACCGTTCGGCGTAGATCACGTCGACACCCGCTTCGATCTGGGCGATCGCCGCCTCTTTCGCTTTCGGCGGATCGAAGAACGAGCCGATGAACGAGAACTTGCAGCGGACCTTGTCGTTGACCGCCTTGGCGCCGGCGCAATAGGCGTTCATCAGCCGGTTGATCTCGGGGATCGCCATGCCGCCGACCGCGCCGACGACGTTGGTCTTGGTCATCTTGCCGGCGATCACACCGGAGAGATACGCGGGTTCATGGATCCAGTTGTCGAAAACACCGAAATTCGGCTCCGCCGGCCCGATCCCGGAGCCGAAAACGAAGGCTGTCTTGGGATAGTCCCGGGCCACCCGCCGGGCGATCCGCTCGGCGCCGAAAGAGTCGCCCATGATGAGCCCATAGCCTTTTTCGGCGTACTCGCGCATGACCCGCGCGAAGTCCGCGGACTTGACGCTTTCCGACCACGTGTACTCGATGCCGAGTTCCTTCTGGGCGCGAACCAGCGCCTGGTGGATCTGCTTGACCCACGGCTCCTCGATCGGCGTTTCGAAGATCCCCGCGACCTTGAGGGTTTCCGCGTGCGAAGGCAGCGGCGTCAGAACCAATGCCGCAAGGATCACGACAGCCTTGAGAACCAGGGAACCAGCTTTCGTCTTGGCCCGTGCAAACATGTTTTAGCCTCCCAAATCGAACACATTTCTTGGCCTCCGCTATGAATACGAAGACCGGAATATTAACCGCGTTGGCGAGGGGGAAAGTCAAATGGGATTTCCAGAACGTCTGATCGGAAAATCCGATGGACCGGCATTTCCCCCGGCAACGGCAAGCCAATATGTTGATATGGGGACGCCGAGCCCGACAAGAACGGGTTCAGGGCAACAATGTCGAAAAACCAGACCACTAACGCCAAAACGGATGCGGCCGGCTTTCGTGACATCGCCTTGCGTCCTTCGATGCCGCACGCGGGCTCCGGCTTTGCCGCGTGGACGTCCGCGCAATTAAGTCGCAATATCGGACTCCCCGATATCGGGATCGGAAATCGCTGTTGGACTCAAGGAAGAATCCCCGCGAATCTGGGGGAGATTGCAGGTGTGGCCGTCGAACCGTCGAGAACGTTGATTTTTTTTGGAGAATATTTCCGGTGCCCAACAGATTCCTCATAAGAAAGAACCACTATTTCGACTCCGTGGCGCTGATGAGAATCGCGGCGGAACTGGAAGGACTTCCGGGTGTTCGCCGGGCCACCGCGGTGATGGCCACCGAGGCCAACCTGGAACTGGCAGTGGCCGCCAATCTCGTCGACAAATCCGTCCAGGCGCAGCCCAACGATCTGCTTATCGCGGTTGCCGCCGACGATGACGATAGCGCCGAAGCGGCGCTCGCCGTGGCCGAGGACCGTCTCGACAATGCCGGCACCGGCGGACGGGACGGCGGCGCCGCCCGGGAGATGGAACCGCGCAGCATCGCAATGGCGCTGGCGGGCAATCCCCAACACAATCTGGTGCTCGTTTCGTGCCCCGGCGAATACGCCGCCGCCGAGGCCAGGAAGGCGCTCAATCTCGGCTTGAACGTGATGATGTTCAGCGACAACGTCGCCATCGAGGACGAGATCAACCTCAAGCGAATCGCATCGCGCAAGGGCCTGATGATGATGGGTCCCGATTGCGGCACGGCGATCATCAACGGTATCCCGCTTGGGTTCGCCAATGGGCTCGGGCCGGGGCCCGTCGGCGTCGTCGCGGCATCGGGAACCGGCATGCAGCAGGTCACCAGCCTGCTCTCGCAATGGGGCGTCGGCATATCCCAGGCGATCGGCACCGGCGGCCGCGACCTGAATTCGCGGGTCGGCGGCATCACCATGATTCAAGGCCTCGAGGCGCTGGCCAAGGACCCGGAAACCGAAGCCATCGTCCTGATTTCCAAGCCACCGAGCGCGGACGTCGCGCGGAAGGTCGTTGCCGCGGCGCGCGCCGCCAACAAGCCGGTCGTCGTCAATTTCCTCGGCGCCGAACGGGCCCCGAACGACAACCAGGTTCAATTCGCTGAAACGCTGGAACAGGCGGCCGCTATCGCCTGTTCGATGGTTGGCGGTACGGCGCCGGTCGAAAACGCCGCCGATCCAGCAGTTGATATTTCCGGGCTGAACGGCACTCAAAAATATCTGCGTGGCGTCTATAGCGGCGGGACATTCTGCTATGAGGCCCAGTTGATCATGCGCGACCAACTCGGCCCCGTGTGGTCGAGCACGCCCGTCGACAACGACCATCGCCTGACGGATTCGTGGACCAGCCGCGAGAACACGGTCATCGATCTTGGCGATGACGAGTTCACCCAAGGCCGGCCGCACCCGATGATCGATCATCGCACCCGCCACGAGCGCATCCTGCGGGAAGCCGCCGACCCGGAAACGGCCGTTATCCTGTTCGACGTGGTGCTGGGGCACGGCGCCCACGGCGATCCGGCCGGCGAGATCGCCGCCTCGATCGACGAGGCGCGGGCGATCGCCGGCGCCGATGGCCGCAAGCTGATTTTCGTCGGCTTTGTCTGCGGGACGGATCTGGATCCGCAAAACCTCGCCCGCCAGGTTGAAACGCTGCGATCCGCCGGCGTTGTCGTGGAGGCCAGCAATGCCGCCGCGTCCCGCCGGGCGGCGTCCCTCATTCAAGCCATTGCCGCCCCATCGCCATAAGCAATCGAGAGCCCGATCAATGAACGATTTTCAACACCAGACGCTGAGCATCATCAACGTCGGCCTCCGGTCCTTCGCCGAGAATATCTCGTCGGTCGGCGGCGCGGTCGAGCATGTGGACTGGCGGCCGCCGGCCAACGGCGACAGAGAAATCGGCGTCAAGCTCGCCGAGTTGATCAATCACCCGGCCGTCGAGGCCGCCAACCAGGTCGCCTTCGACCGCTACGCCGCCGCCAATCCCGTTCTGGTCGGTGTCGGCGTCGCCGCTCGCGATCTCCCCGACATGGAAGGCAAGACCATCCTGCATGCCGGTCCACCGGTGGCATGGGAGGAGATGTGCGGCCCGATGAAGGGCGCCATTATCGGCGCGGCGATCTACGAGGGCTGGGCGGACAATCCGGAGGCGGCGGAGAAGCTCGCCGCGGACGGCGCGATCCGGTTCGATTCATGCCACCACCACAATGCCGTCGGCCCGATGGCCGGTATCGTCAGTCCGTCCATGCCGGTGTGGATCGTCAACAACGAAGAGCATGGCAACCGGGCCTTCTGCACGCTCAACGAGGGCCTCGGCAAGGTGTTGCGCTTCGGCGCCAACAGCGCCGATATCATCGAGCGGCTGAAATGGATGGAAACGTCGCTGGCGCCGACCCTCGCGGCGGCGCTGAAGGCGAGCGGCCCGATCGAAATGAAGCCGCTGATCGCTCAGGCGCTCCACATGGGCGACGAGGTTCACAACCGCAACACCGCCGGTTCCTCGCTGTTGATCAAAAAGCTGGTCATCGGCGCCCTGGAGTCCGATGCAAGCCAGCGGGACATCCGCGACATGGTGGCGTTCGTCGCCGGCAACGACCACTTCTTCCTCAATATCTCGATGCCCTGCTGCAAGGCGATGCTGGACGCGGCGCATGGGGTAAAGGGGAGTTCCATGGTGACCGCCATGGCGCGAAATGGCGTGCATTTCGGCGTGCGCGTCAGCGGCCTGCCGGATCGCTGGTTCACCGTTCCGGCTCCGGTCGTCGATGGTCTGTATTTCCCCGGCTACAGCATCGCCGACGCGGCCGCCGACCTCGGCGACAGCGCGATCACCGAGACCGCAGGTCTTGGCGGGTTCGCCATGGCGGCGTCGCCGGCGATAACCCAGTTCGTCGGCGGCTCACCTTCCGATGCGCTGATCCAGAGCCGCGACATGCGCAATATCACCATCGGCCGCAACAGCCAGTTCACCCTGCCGGCCCTGGACTTCGCAGCGACCGCGGCCGGTATCGATGTCCGCAAGGTCGTCGATACCGGTATCCTGCCGGTGGTCAATACCGGCATCGCCCACAAGGAAGCCGGGATTGGCCAGATCGGCGCCGGCATCACCAGCGCACCGTTGGATGTGTTCATTCAAACGATCGAACCGCTGCACGCGTCCGTGGCCGCGGCGTCGTAAGGGGACAGGCGAACCATGTCTCGGGAACTGGGAAGCGTCGTCATCGGCGTTGGCGGAAACGCCCTGATCACGGCGAAGGACAGGGTCAGCATCGCCCACCAGTACGAAGCGGTCGAGGACTCGGTCCGCAGCATCGTCGACGCCCACGAGAACGGCTGGAAGATCGTTCTGACCCACGGCAGCGGGCCGCAAGTCGGCAACGTCCTGCAACGCTCCGATGTGGCCGCGGCCGAGGTCATCACCGTTCCCATCGACTATGCCGGCGCCGACATCCAGGGTGCGCTCGGCTACATGTTCAGCAAGGCCCTGGCCAACGAGTTTAACACCCGTGGCATCGACAGCCGGGCGGTCGCGGTGGTCACCATGGTCGTCGTCGACGAGGCCGATCCGGCCTTCGACAACCCGACCAAGCCGATCGGTCCGTTTTTCGACGAGGCCGGGGCGAAGGATCGCGCCGGTCGGTTCGGCTGGGTGGTCAGGGAGGATTCCGGCAGGGGCTGGCGGCGTTTCGTGCCATCCCCCGAGCCCCTGGAAATCGTCGAGGCCGACCAGATCTCGAAGCTGATCGATGGCGGTTTCACCGTCGTCGCCTGCGGCGGCGGCGGAATTCCGGTCAGCATCGATGCCGGCGGCCGCATGACGGGCGTCGAAGCCGTGATCGACAAGGATCTCGCATCGAGCTTGCTGGCGACACGGCTCGGCGCCGACGTGCTTCTGCTTTCGACCGGCGTTCCCCAAGTCGCCGTCGATTTCGGCACCGCCGATCAGCGTTGGCTCGATACCCTGACGATCGCGGAAGCGCGGCGGTTGCTGGATGAACAGCAGTTCGATCCCGGCAGCATGGGACCGAAGGTCGAGGCGATGCTGCGCTTCCTCGCGAACGGCGGCAGGCGGGGCGTCATCACCGATCCGGCCAATATCGCCGCCGCTCTCGCCGGCGCCGCCGGCACCCGGTTCGTCGCCTGATCCCAACCGGCGAACACAGGCTCGCATCACCGGCGAAGGGTTGCCGGCATCTCCTCGGACGAGCCCGCCGCGGCAATGCCGGAGAGAACGCCGTAACAGGTGGCCTCGCCGGAGGAGTCGCCGACCTCCATGAGGGCGCGGACCTGCTCGACGACGCACGGCTTCGAAACCGGGCTGAAGATCGCCTCGCACAGCGCATGGACCGGCATTCCATATCGACCGGCGATCGCATCGAGAAGGATCGACCGGCTGATGTCGCTGGTCGCCCCGACGCGCGCGCAACAGAGCCGGCGCAACCTCGACAACTCCCGCCGACCCTCCCGGTCACCGGACAGACATTCGTACCCGGCGAGAAAACCGACGACGAAATCGTCACCCCAGGGCGTAAGACCCGGTCCGCACCCGATAAGCGAGCGCATGGCGCCGCTCGCCGCCTCCCGGTCTTTTTCGCGGAGCGCCCGGGTCAGGGCGTCGGCGAAGTCCCACGCGCGCGCAATACCGGCGATCATCACGCTTGGCCGTTGGGACGGCCGCCGATTGCCCTCACCCTCCCGCTGCGCGGGCCCCTCCCTCTCCCACTTCGTGGGCGAGGGTCCTGGCGCCGAACGCTGCCCCTTCGGCCCTCTCCCCCGCGTCGGGGGAGAGGGTTGGGTGAGGGGGGCCAGTGTCGGCGACAACGACAGGAAGGCGTCGGCGGCGATCTTCCAGTTGGACGCCGATATCGGCGAAACCACGTCGTTGCGCGCGGAGGGCAACCGCCCGCTCCAGGTATTGGCGTGGCGCAGGTCGACGATGAACCGGCGATCGCCCACCCGCAGGAACCCGGACCGGCACGACACCCGGTCGCCGGCGCTCAGACGATCACCAAACGCAAAACCTTGTGGCGAGGCGAGGCGGATGCCGCCCGGCTGATCCGGCTTTCGCGAACTCAACAGCGTGAAAATCTCGCCGTCGGCGCCCTCGATATTGCAGGCGTCGGCGAACACGCTGTGAACCGTTCCG